>JAKAXG010000117.1 GCA_021827225.1 Actinomycetes bacterium
CGAACCCGAGCCGGTCCCGGTGCTGCTGGCGGAGCCGGCCGCCCCCGCCGAGCCGGTGGCCGAGGAAGCCGAGCCCGAGCCGGTGGCCGAGGAAGCCGAGCCCGAGCCGGTGGCCGAGGAAGCCGAGCCCGAGGCGGTGACCGAAGAGCCCGGGCCCGTGGTGGAGGACGCCGCCGCCGGCAGCGCCGTGGACGAGCTGTTCGCCCGCATCCGGGGCACCCGGACCCGTGAACCCGCCGCCGCCGATGAGGCCCCCTCTGCGGGCGCTCCCACCACGGTGGCGGCGGAGGAGCCCGCCGGTGCCGAGCCGGCCGCCGACCACGACGACGCGGAGGACGACGAGGGCGAGCGTCGCCTCTCCGACGCCGACGAGTCGCTCCTGCAACGGCGGGAGTCCGCGGTGGTGGACCTCGAGGTGACCCTCACCCGGAAGCTGAAAAGGGCGCTCCAGGACGAGCAGAACGACGTCCTCGACCGGCTGCGGAACATGCGGGGCGAGCCCAGCGCCGAGACGCTGCTGCCCGAGCTGACCGCCCAGACCGCCCGCTACGACCGGGCCGCCCGGCCCCTGCTGGTGAAGGCCGCCCGGGCCGGCGTGGAGTTCGCCGTCGCCGTCCTGCGCGAGGAGGGCGGCCCCCAACCGGCGTCGCCGAACACCGTGGAGGTCGACGTCGAGGACCTGGCCGGCGAGACCGGCACCGGCATCATCGAGCCGCTGCGCCGGCGGCTGGAGCAGGCCATCGCCCGCAACGCCGGCGACGACCAGGCCGTGCTGGTGGAGGCCCTCGGCGCCGCCTACCGCGAATGGAAGACCCAGCGGGTCGAACGGCTCGCCGGCGACATGCTGGCGGCCGCGTTCTCGCGCGGCACCTGGCAGGCGGCTCCCGACGGTGCCATGCTGCGCTGGATCGTGGAGGACACCGACGGCCCCTGCCCGGACTGCGACGACGACGCGCTGGCCGGCGGGCTGGCGAAGGGGGAGGCCTTCCCCACCGGGCAGCACCACCCGCCGGCGCACAGCGGGTGCCGGTGCCTGCTCGTCCCCGGACCGGCCGGCGAGTGAAGCCCCGCAGCGGGCGGGGCGCCATCGTCGCCCTGCTTTCCGCTCGGTGAGGGCCCGCCGGTAGGCTCTGCGCCCGAATGCGTGCCCCCCAGGATCAGCCCAGGAGAGTGCCGCGCGGATCGCGGCGCACCCGCGTTGCGCTGCTCGTCGGGGTCATCGTCCTCATCGTCCTCATCGCCTCGCTACGCGGCCTGGCCAGCTTCTGGACCGACTACCTGTGGTTCCAGTCGGTCGGCTTCACGTCGGTCTTCCGCGGGGTGCTGGTCACCAAGATCCTGCTGGCCCTGGTGTTCACGGTCATCTTCTTCGGGGTCATGCTGGCCAACCTCACCGTGGTGGACCGCGTCGCCCCGGCCGAGATCGACACCGGCACCGCCAACGAGCTGGTCGTCCGCTACCGGGACTTCGCCTTCAACCGGGCGCTCAAGATCCGCCTGTTCGTCAGCCTGGTCTTCGGGATCCTGGGCGGCGTCGGGGCCAACAGCGAGTGGAACAACTGGGACCTGTTCCGCTACCACCTCAGCTTCGGGGTCAAGGACCCGCAGTTCCACATGGACGTGGGCTTCTACGTGTTCCAGCTGCCGTTCATCCGGTTCCTGATCGGGTGGGCCTTCGACGCGGTGGTGGTGGCCGTCATCGTGTCGGCGGTGTTCCACTACCTGAACGGCGGGATCGTCCCCCAGACCGCCGGCCGGCGGGTGGCGCCGGCGGTGAAGGCCCATCTGTCCGTGCTGCTCGGCGTGCTGGCCCTCGTCAAGGCCGTCGCCTACTACTTCGACCGGCTGGCGCTGACGCTGTCGCGGTCCCACGTGGTCAACGGGGCCACCGCCACCAGCGTCCACGCCGACGCCCCGGCCAAGCTGCTCCTGATGGTGATAGCGGTCATCTCCGCGCTGCTGTTCCTCGCCAACATCCGCCAGCGGGGCTGGATCCTGCCGGCGGTGGCCGTGGTGCTCTGGGGCCTGGTCAGCCTCCTGGTGGGCACCGCCTACCCGGCGCTGTACCAGGCGCTGCGGGTCAACCCGTCCGAGCTCACCCGTGAGGCGCCCTACATCCAGCGCAACATCGACGCCACCAGGGCGGCCTACGGCCTCAACAAGGTGCAGGTCGACAGCTCCTACCAGTACACACCGACGCTGACCAAGAGCCAGATCCAGGGCAACTCCCCGCAGGCGGCGGTCAACCAGCAGACGATCGCCAACGTCCGTCTGCTCGACCCGGCCGTCAACATCGTCAACACGTTCGACAAGTACCAGGCGCTGCGCTCCTACTACTCGTTCAACGAGCTGGATCTGGACCGCTACCAGCTCCCCTCGGCGAACGGCACCCCCCAGGAGACGGCCACGGTGGCCTCGGTCCGGGAGCTGAACTCGTCGGTCCCGTCGGGGTTCGTCAACCAGCACCTGCAGTACACCCACGGCTACGGCGCCGTGCTGGCGCCCATCAGCCAGTCGGGGGTGGACTCCAACGGCAACCCCAACTTCAGCCTCTCGGGCCTGCCGCCCAGCGGGCCGGCCCCGCTGCAGCTGACCCCCAAGGGTTCGTCGATCTACTACGACAACGGGCCGGACACCAACTCCTACGTCATCGCCAACTCCAAGACCCCGGAGCTGGACTACGAGACGAGCAGTGGCCACCAGATCCGCAACCACTACAGCGGGACGGGCGGCGTGCCGGCCGGCAGCCTGCTCCGGCGGGCGGCGTTCGCGCTGCGCTTCGGTGACGCCAACTTCATCCTCTCCGGCCAGATCACGTCGAAGTCCCGGGTGATGTACATCCGCAACATCACCGCCCGGGTGCAGAAGGCGGCGCCGTTCCTCAAGTTCGACTCCGACCCCTACGCCGTCATCCTGAACGGCAACGTGTACTGGATCATCGACGCCTACACCACCAGCGACAACTATCCGTACTCGCAGAACGCCAACCTCGACGGGCTGCCCGGCAACAGCGGGCTGAACACCACCTTCAACTACGTGCGCAACTCGGTGAAGGTCGTGGTCAGCGCCTACGACGGTTCGATGCACTTCTTCGACATGGGCACCGGCGACCCCATCCTGAAGGTGTACGAGCGGGCCTTCCCCGACCTGTTCACCCCCGTCAGCCAGGCGGACAAGTTGTTCCCCGGCATCACCGCCCACTTCCGCTACCCGGAGAACATCTTCCAGGTGCAGACCAACATGTACGGCCGCTACCACCTGACCAACGCCACCGACTTCTACAGCCAGGCCCAGGCGTGGGCGGTCTCCCCGGACCCGGGCAGCGGCCCGCTCACCTCCACCAGCCCTCTCGGGGCCACGGTCATCGGGGCCAACGGACAGGTCATCACCCCGCAGGTGCCCCGCCTGCAGCCCCAGTACATCCTCGCCAACCTGCCCGGCTCGGCCCAGCCCTCCGTCAACTTCGTACTTCTGACGCCGTTCGTGCCAATATCGGCGACGGGCTCCAGCCAGAACCTCACCGCGTTCATGACCGCCTCGTCGGACCCCGGTACCTACGGCCAGCTCCACGTGTACCAGCTGCCACCCGGGGAGACGGTGGACGGGCCGGGCCTGATCTCCAACGCCATCCGCTCCAACCCGCAGATCTCCGCCGAGCTGACCTTCTACAACCAGCAGTCCTCCCAGGTGGAGCTGGGCGAGGTGGACATCGTCCCGATCGACAACACCCTGCTCTACGTGGAGCCGGTCTACGTGGAGTCCTCCACCAACCACATCCCGGAGCTGCGCGACGTGGTGGTGGTCTACGACGGGCAGGCGTACCACAGCTCCAACGCCTCCCTCGACGGCGCCCTCTGCCAGATCGGTCCGCCGTTCACCCAGTACTGCACCACCGCCGCCGCCAACGCCGGACCCCTCATCAACCCCAACCTGGGCACCGGCAACACCGGCACCGGCGGGTCGACCACCACCACCACCCCGACGACCACCCCGCAGAGCCCGACCACCGTGCCGTCGCCGCCGGCCAACGCCACCGTCCAGTCGCTGCTGGCCCAGGCGGCCGCCGACCTGCAGGCCGCCCAGTCGGCGCTGAAGGCCGGGAACCTGGGCACATACCAGGCCCAGAACGAGGCCGCCTACGTCGCCATCCAGCAGGCCCAGAAGCTGTCCGGGACGTCGCCGCCGTCGAGCAGCACCTCCACCACCACGGGGTCACCGAGCGGCTGACCGCCGCCCGGGCCGGTTCAGCCGTCCGCCGGCCGGCGGTCGGACGGTGCGCACTCCTGTTCGTAGCCGCCGGTACGGGCCCAGCGGATGGAGGCGCTGATGCGCGGCCCGCAGCCGCGGGTCACCTTGGGCACGGCGTGCTCCCACGTCTCCTGGCAGGTGCCGCCCATCACGATGAGGTCCCCCGACGCCGGCCTCAGGTCGACGGAGCGGCCGCCGCCCACCGGGCGGAGCAGGAACGGCCGTACCGCCCCCAGGGTGAGGATGGCCACCAGCGTGTCGTCGACGTGGCGCAGCTCCCGGTCGGTGTGGAACGCCACGCTGTCGGCGCCCCCCCGGTAGAAGTTGAGCGCCATGGCCCCGAAGCGGACCCCGTAACGGCGGCCGGCCGCCATCCGGAAATGCGCCAGGGCCTCGTCGGCGAGGGGTTCGTCGGCCCGGTACCAGCGGCTGAGGCGGGGTTCGTCGACCAGCCGCTCGTACATCCAGCGGCGGTGGTGGCGCCAGTCCACGCCGGTCATGAGGCGGGCCGCCAGGTCGTCCGCCCCTCCGAACCAGTTGCGGGCCACGTCCACCCAGGCCCCGCCGGCCAGCTCGATGCGCTCGAACGGGGTGTCGGGGCGGGCGCCGGGCTGACCGCCGGCGAACAGGCTCCCCTGGACGGGGCCGGCGAGCGGGAGGGCGGCCGTGTCGGGCACCCCGCCAGCATAACCCCCTCCGCCGAACGTGTGTTCGCTCCGGCTACGGCAGGTCCATCCGGTCGCAGATGTGCTCGGCTATGGCCAGGCTCGAACTGGCCGCCGGCGACGGGGCGTTCTGCACGGCCAGCACCCGGCCGTCCGGGCCGACCTTCGACATGCGGAAGTCGTCGACGAGCGTCCCGTCCGGGTCGAGGGCCTGGGCCCGCACGCCCGCCGGCGCCCGCTCCACGTCCTCGGGACGCACCCCCGGGACCAGGGTGGCCGCCCGGGCCACGAACACCCGCTTGGACAGCGAGCCGGCCATCTCGTACAGCCCGGCCCGCCAGTTGGCCCGGGCCATGCGCAGCACCGCCGGCGCCGTCAGCTCGGACAGGAGATCCCCGGGGTCGATGTCGGCGCGCCGGTAGCCCTCCCGGGCCAGGGCCAGTACCGCGTTCGGCCCCAGGTCCACCCCGCCGTCGACCCGCCGGGTGAGATGCACGCCGAGGAACGGGTAGCGCGGATCGGGAACCGGATAGATCAGCCCCCGCACCAGCTCCGCCCGCGACGGCACCAGCCGCCAGTACTCGCCCCGGAATGCCACGATGCGCGGACCGTCGGCGGCACCGGCCATGCGGGCCACCCGGTCGGAGTGCAGCCCGGCGCAGAGCACCACCCGCTCGGCCACCACCGGCTCGGTGCCCGGCGGTCCCATCAGGCGCACCTCCCGCCCGGCGCTGGCGATGGCCCGCACCTCGAAGCCGAGGCGCAGCTCCAGCCGGCTGCCCGGCCCGGAGGCCATGTTCCGGGCGATGCGGGCGAAGTCCACGATGGCGGTGTGGGGGGAGTGCAGGGCGGCCACCCCCCGGGCGTGGGGTTCGACCAGGGCGATACCGTCGCCGTCCAGGCGGCGCAGCCCGGGGACCCCGTTGGCCCGGGCCCGGGCCTCGATCTGGTCCAGCGCCGGCACCTCCCGCCGGTCGCGGGCCACCACCAGCTTGCCGCACTCCTCGAACGGCAGGCCGTGCTCGGCGCAGTACTCCTGCAGCATGCGGCGTCCCCGGGCGCACAGCCGGGCCTTCAGCGAGCCGGGCTGGTAGTACAGCCCGGCGTGCACCACCCCGCTGTTGTGCGACGTCTGGTGGAGGCCGACCTCCGGCTCCTTGTCCACGACCGTCACCGTGGCGTCCGGCCGGCGCCGGCTCAGCTCCCTGGCCGTGGCCAGCCCTACGATGCCGGCCCCCACCACCGCGTATCTCTCCGGGTTCATCCTCCCCAGCCTGTCACGAAGACCGATACTGGATCCCGTGCTTCCGTCCCCGGTCGAACAGCCGCTGGCCGACTTCCTCCGATCGCTGGAGCGCTACGGGCCGGGCGCGGTGCAGGCCGTCTACCTGGTGGGCGGGGCGGCCCTCGGCGACTTCAGCCCCCGCCAGAGCAACATCGACGTCGTGGTGGTGGCCGATCCGGCCGCCCTGGGGGAGGGCGGGTCGCAGCTGCGCCGGGCCGAGCGCCGCCTGGAGCGGGTCGGCCGCCCCCCGGGCGTCTGGTACGCCACCTGGGACGACATCGCCGAGGGATCCCCCGCCGGCGCCGGTGACGGGCTGGACACCCCCCTGACCCGGGCGCTGCTGGTGGAGGAGGCCATCGCCGTCAGCGGCCCCGACTGGCCGGTGGTCGCCTACGACGAGGTCGAGTTCCGGCAGTGGTGCCGGCGCCGGCTGCACGCCCTGGCCGCCGGGTCCAAGGGTCTCATGGTGATGCGCCGCGACGTCGTCCCCCTGGTGCTGGAGGCGGCCCGCCTGGCCGAGGGGGCGGCGACCGGCCGGGTGATGTCGAAGTCGGAGGCCGGCGAGGTGGCGCTCGGCCTGGTGCCCAGGCACTACCGGAGGATCCTCAACGACGCCGTCGGCTACCGCCGCGGCGCCAACACCTCCAACTACTGGGGCCCCTTCGAGCGCAAGACCGACGCCCTGCAGGTGATCCGCCACCTGGTGGCGGCGGTCAAGGTCTGAGCCGGCGGGTCGCTCTCACCAGCCCCGCATGTCCACCGGCCACTCCTCCAGGACCGAGCTGCGGTCGGCGTCGACCACGAACATGCGCGAGTGGTAGGCCACCGTCGGGTCGACGTGGGCCGGGACGACCTCGATGCGCTCGCCCACCGCCGGCAGCGCCCTGCCCTCCGCCGGGGAGAAGGTCACGTGCTCGTCTGAGCAGAACCACACCGTGGCCCCGCCGGCGATGGACGGGTTGCCGTGGTCCATGCCCAGCGCCTTGAGCCCGCAGTCGGCCACCGCCCAGCCGTCGGGGTTCACCGAGACGACGGTGGCCAGGACGGTCAGCGCCTGCCCGAACGGCAGGCCCAGGCGCCCGTAGGCGGTGTCCATGAGGGCGTAGGAGCCGGCCTGGATCTCGGTGGCCACCCGGTTGAGGTCAAAGCTGCCGGTCCCCCCGGCCGACACCACCTCCCCGCCCACGTCGGCGGCGGCCCGGGCCAGGTGCTGCATGGACTGCTCGACCTGGCGCCGGCGCTCGTCGCGGTCCTCCAGGCCCACGGCGTGACCCTCGTAGCCCATCACCCCCCGCACCGCCAGACCCCGCCGGCGGGCCTCGTCGGCGAGGGACCCGGCCTTCTCGGGCGGGCACCCGCAGCGGGGGAGGCCCACGTTGACGTCGATCAGCACCTCCGGGACGCCGGCGGCCGCCGCGGCCGCCACCGTCTCGGGGGAGTCCACCGCCAGGGTGACTCGGGCCCCGGCGTCGATCAGGGGGCGCAGGCGTGACGCGTCGAGGACCTCGTTGGCCAGGAGCAGGTCGTCGCCGAGACCGGCGGCGGCCATGACCTCCATCTCCCGCAGGGTGGCGCAGGTGAACGACGCGTGGCCGGCTTCGCGCTGGCGCCGGGCCAGAGCCGAGCACTTGTGGGCCTTCACGTGGGGCCGGAGACGGGCGCCGGGCAGGGCGGCGGCCATGGCGGCCAGGTTGGCGGACAGGGCGGCCTCGTCCACCAGCAGCGCGGGCGTCTGTAGCGGCAGCACCCGCCTACGCTAACTGGCTCCGGTCCGGCCCAGCACGTGGCGCAGGGCCGGCTCGAGCAGCGGATGGCGGAACGGGTGTCCCCACTTGAGGAGCCGGCCCGGCACCACCTTCTGGCTGGCCGCCGCCACCTCCCTCGCCCCCTCCCGGCCGAGGAGCAGCTCGGGGCCGAAGCCGGGCACCGGGACCAGCGCCGGCCGGCGCAGCACCCGGGCCAGGATCCGGGTGAAGTCCTCGTTGCGCACCGGCTCCGGCGCCACCGCGTTCACCGGCCCGCTCACCTCCGGATCGGTCAGGGCCCGCAGGTACACGTCGAGCATGTCGTCGATGCCGATCCAGGCCATCCACTGCCGGCCGTCGCCGAGCCGGCCGCCCAGGCCGGTCTCGAACAGCGGGCGGAGCAGGCGCAGCGAGCCGCCCCGGGGGGACTGGACGATGCCGGTCCGGATGAGCGCCACCCGCACCCCGGCCGAGCTGGCCGGCCCGGTGTCGGCCTCCCAGTCGGCCACCAGGTCGGCCAGGAAGCCGTCGCCGCGCTCGCTCTCCTCGGTCAGCTCCTCGTCACCGCGGTCGGCGCCGTAGTAGCCGATGGCCGAGGCGGCGACCATCACCGGCAGGCCGGTGCGGGCGGCCAGCTCGGCCAGCCGCCGGGTGGGCCCCACCCGGCTGGACCGCACGGCCGCCTTGTGGGCGTCACTGAACCGGCCGGCGATGGACGCGCCCGCCAGGTGCACCAGGGCGTCGACCCCTTCGAGCAGGTCGGCCGCCGGGTCGTCGGGCCGCCACAGGCGGTCGCTGCCCGACGGGTCGGACCGCACCAGCCTCACCACCCGGTGGCCGCCGGTGGTCAGGAAGGCGCAGAGGGCGGCCCCGATGAGACCCGACGAGCCGGTGACGGCGACGGTGAGCGGCCGCTGGCCGGGTGCCGCCCACCGGGCGTGGGCCGCCAGGTCGCCGGTCAGCTGGCGGGTCCGGTAGGCGAACATCTCCCGCAGGAACCGGTCCGGGACCCGGGTCTCCACCCGGTCGGTGATCCGGGTCCGCCCGCCCGGCTCCTCGGCGAAGTCGTGGGTGTGCCGCCACGACACCGCCGGGCCCAGCACCGGGGTGGTGAGCACGTCGGTGAAGCGCCGGCCGGCCTCGTAGCCCTCCGGCCGGTGGGCCGCCACCCACTCCAGCCCGCCCGGCATGGCCAGGACCGCCCGGCCGGACTCGAGCGAGTCGGATTCGCTCTTGACCCGCACCGGCTGCCAGGGGGGCATGAGCCGCCGGATGGCCCCCGGCCGGCCGTGCCAGGCGAAGACGTCACCGATCGGGTGGTCGAAGACGGCGGAGTGCTCGAAGGTCATGAGGCCAAAGCTATGAGCGCCTCCGCGCTATGGGGAATGGTTGTGGCGGCAACTATGTTGTTGTCGGTACAACCACTTCTCCAGGAGGAACCATGTCGGAGACCACCACCACCACCAACGCCTTGACCGGTACCTACTCCATCGATCCCACCCACAGCCGCATCGGCTTCGTCGCCCGCCACGCCATGGTGACCAAGGTGCGGGGGTCGTTCAACGAGTTCGAGGGCTCG
>JAKAXG010000118.1 GCA_021827225.1 Actinomycetes bacterium
TTCCGATCTGCCGAAACACGCGGCCGCAAGGCGAGACGAGGCGGCCGGCGCCGGCCGTCACGCCAGGCTGAGGAACAACTTCTCCAGCGCCGGCACCGGGTCCGGCCCGCCGTCGGCCTCCTCGGGGTGCTGGATGCAGTAGGCCAGACCCCCGGCTACCAGCTTGAACCCGGCCCGGTCCAGCGCCTTCGACACGGCGGCGAGCTGGGTGAGCACGTCCCGGCAGTCGCGGCCGTCGGCCAGCATCCTCTCCACACCCTCGACCTGACCGGCGATGCGGCGCAGGCGCTTGCGCACGTCGTCGACCACTTCCGCGGGTAGATCCACAGCGGTCCTCCTCGTCCGGGCCGCCAGATCGGCCCCCAACCAGGTTACCCGGGGGGGTTAGGGGATTCGGGACCTTAGTCCCTGTCCCGGTTGGGACGCCGAGGGGCAGATTGGCGGCGTGAGCGAATATCGCGAAGTGATCCGCCAGCTGTCCGAGCCGACCAAGGCCCTGCGGGCGGCCGCCCCGGAGGCCTGGGCCGGCTTCGCCGCCCTCAACAAGGCGGCGGTGGCCGAAGGGGTGGTGCCGGCCCGCATCAAGGAACTGGTGGCCGTGGCCATCGCGGTGATCAAGGAGTGTGACGGCTGCATCGCCTACCACGCCCGGGGCGCCGCCCGGCAGGGGGCCACCGAGGAGGAGCTGGCCGAGATACTGAGCGTGGCCCTGCTCATGGACGGCGGTCCGGCCACCGTCTACGGCCCGCGGGCGTGGGAGGCGTTCCACGAGTTCGTCCCGGCGGCCCCCGCCGCCGGCGGGTAGGAGAGCAGCCATGGCCCGAACCGATCCAGCCTCGACCGCCGCGGTGGTCGCCTGCCCCAAGTGCGGGCGCCGCAACCGGGTGCCGGCGGTGGCCTCCGGCCACCCGACCTGCGCCGCCTGCCACGCCCCCCTCCCGTGGATGGTGGAGGCCGGGGACAACGACTTCGCCGCCGTGGTAGGCGGGGCCACGCCGGTGCTGGTCGACCTGTGGGCGCCGTGGTGCGGCCCCTGCCGCATGGTCTCCCCGGCGGTCGAGCAGGTGGGTACCCGCCTAGCCGGCCGGGTGAAGGTCGTGAAGGTCAACGTCGACCAGTCCCCGGCGGTGTCGGCCCGCTACGGGGTGCAGGCCATACCCACCCTGCTGCTGCTGCAGGGCGGCGAGGAGCGCAGCCGCCAGGTCGGCGCCGTTCCCGTCCACACGCTCCAGGCGTGGGTGGAGCAGACGCTGGACGCCCTCACCGGGCCGGAACGGTGAGCGCCGGGGTCGGGGGAGCCGGGCCGGCCGTCACCCTGGTGGGCGACGACGAGCAGGTCCCCTGTGTGGACGGCGTGGACCGCCGTTACGTCAACCTGGACGCGGCGGCCTCCACCGGGGCCCTGCCGGCGGTGGCCAGGCGGGTGCAGGAGTTCCTTCCCTGGTACTCGAGCGTCCACCGGGGGGCGGGCTACAAGTCCCAGCGGGCCACCGCCGCCTACGAGGCGGCCCGGGCCGCCGCCCTGTCCTTCGCCGGCCGGGGGCCGACCGGCGCGCCGACCGGCGCCAGGAGCGGGGCGAAGAGCGCGGCGAGGAGCGGGGCCGGGAGCGGGGCCGGGAGCGGAGCCCGGAGCGGCGGCGACGACGTGGCCATCATCTGCCGCAACACCACCGAGGCGATCAACCACCTGGCCTACCGGTTGCGGCTGGAGCCGACGGACGTGGTCGTCACCACCGTGGTGGAGCACCACGCCAACCTCCTCCCCTGGGCCCGGCTGTGCCGGCGCCGGTTCGTCGAGACCGGGACCGACGGCACCTTCGAGGTCGGCGACGTGGTGGCGGCCCTGGACAACGGGGACCGCCCCCGGCTCCTCGCCGTCACCGGCGCGTCGAACGTCACCGGCTGGATGCCGCCCGTCGACGAGCTGATCGCCGCCGCCCACGAGCGGGGCGTGCCGGTGTTGGTGGACGGGGCCCAGCTGGCGGCCCACCGGCCGCTGCCGCCGGAGGCGGACTTCGTGGCCTGGAGCGGTCACAAGATGTACGCCCCCTTCGGCGCCGGCGTGCTCATCGGCCCCCGGGCCAGCTTCAGCGAGGGGGACCCGTTCCTGGCCGGCGGCGGGGCCGTGGACCTGGTCGACCTCGACGAGGTGGCGTGGTCGGCGCCGCCGGAGAGGGAGGAGGCCGGCTCGCCCAACGTCATCGGGGCGGTCGCCCTGCATGCCGCCATCGACGAGCTGGGCCGCCTGGGGTGGGATGCCATCACCGCCCACGACCGCCGGCTGGCCGCCCAGCTGCGCTCCGGCCTGGCCGGCATCGAGGGGGTCCGGCTGCTCGGGCCGGCTCCCGGATCGGAAACCCTGCCGCTCGCCACCTTCACCGTGGAGGGGGTGCCCCACCCGCTGGTGGCCGCCCGGTTGAGCGCCGAGTACGCCGTCGCCGTCCGCCACGGCTGCTTCTGCGCCCACCCCTACCTGCTGCGCCTGCTCGGCCTGGACGAGGCCCTCATCCGCGACTACCGCCGTTCGGTGAGAGCCGGCGACCGCAGCTCCATGCCCGGGGCGGTGCGGGCCAGCTGCGGCATCAGCACGACGGTCGAGGACATCGACCGTCTCCTGTCGGCGGTGGCGGACATCGCCGCCGGCAAGCCGGCGCCGGTCGACTACGTGCAGGACACGGCGACCGGCGACTTCTTCCCGTGCCGGACCCCGCCGGGGTGGGAGGCGCCCACCCCGGCCGGGTCTCCTTGCGCGCAGGGCTGAAGGGGAAGTGGCCCCTGCGCTTGGTAGCCGGGGTCAGCTCCCGGCTTCGGCCACCGCCTTCTCCACCCGGGGGGCGACCTCGGCGATCAGCTCGGCCATGGCCGGGTCGGTGAAGAACTGCTTCATCACCGCCGGGTCCATGGCCTCGATGATCGTGTCGCCGCCGGAGCGGCGGACCACCACGTTGCAGGGGAGGAAAACGCCCACCCCCGGGTCGGCGGCCAGCGCCTTGCTGGCGAAGCCGGGATTGCAGGCGCCGAGGATCACGTACGGCTCGGTCTCCGCCCCGATCTTCTCCCGCAGGGTGGCCTGGATGTCGATCTCGGTGAGCACCCCGAACCCCTGCTCCTTGAAGGTCTCCTTGACCCGGGCCACGGCCTGTTCGAAGCCGAGGTCGGTCTTGGTGGTGTAGCTGTAGCTCACGGGACTCTCCCTTTTTCCTGAGTGGCTGTTACCAGAGTGTCGAGGGCGGTGCCCTTGGGGGTGGGCCGTTCGACGGTTTCCGCGCTGGTGACGCTGAGCCCGGCGGCGGCCAGGGCGGCCCCGACGGTTTCGGGGCGGTAGAGCACCGCCGGGTCCTGGGGGCCTCCCACCCCGCCGTCCAGGTTGGTCACGTCGTGGCCGACCACGACCAGCTTCCCGCCCGGCGCCAGAGCCGCCGAGGCGCTGGCCAGCACCGGGTTCAGCTCGCCGGCCGGGATCTGCAGGTAGGCGATGACCACCAGGTCGTAGCCGCCGGGGGGCGGGGCCCAGTGGCGCACGTCGGCGTGCACCCACTCGACCCGGTCCCCGACGCCGGCCCGGTCGGCCAGCTTTCGGCCTTTTTCCAGTCCTACTTCGGAAAAATCGACGGCCGTCACCTGCCAGCCCCGGCTCGCCAGCCAGACCGAGTTGCGGCCCTCGCCGGCGGCCAGGTCCAGCGCCCGACCGGGGGTCAACGCCGCGGTCTCCGCCTCGACGAAGCGGTTGGCCTCCGCCGACCAGATCAGCTCGTCGGTGCGGTACCGCTCGTCCCAGTCCGTTGCATCCATCATCGACCTCCGATCAGTGCGAGAAGCGCACGTGGGGTACTACCCGATCCAGCCAGGCCGGTCGGTGCCAGGCCCAGTGGTTGCCCAGCCGGAGGACCACCGGCAGCAGCACCATGCGTACCACCAGGGCGTCGAGGGCGACCGCCACGGCCAGGATGACGCCCATCTCCTTCGGGGCCAGCGGACCCGACAGGGCGAAGGTGAGGAACACCGCGATCATCACCGCGGCGGCCGACACCACCACCCGGCCGGAGGTGCGCACCGACCCGACCATGGCGTGCTCGGGGTCGGCGTGGGTCTCGTAGCGCTCCTTGGCCGCGGACAGCAGGAACAGGGTGTAGTCCATGGCCACCCCGAACACCATGGCCCCGAAGAAGAGCGGGCCCCAGGCGTCGACGAACCCCTGGGGGGTGAAGTTCAACAGCCCGGACAGGTGGCCGTCCTGGAAGATCAGGCGGGCCACCCCGAACGCCCCGGCCACCGACAGTGAGGTGACGACCACGCCGGCCAGCGAGATGAGGGGGGCGCCGAGGGCTACCAGCAGCAGGAGGAATCCCACCCCGGCCAGCACCCCGAACACCAGCGGGGTACGGGAGGCGAGGGCGTGCTGCAGGTCGTAGTTCTCGGCGGCCGCGCCGCCGACCAGGCTGCCGGCGGGCAGGGCGTGGCGGATCCGCTCGATGGTGGCGCCGGTGGCCGTGGTGGACGGGCCGGTGGTGGGCACCACCTGGTCGAAGTTCCACCCGGCGGACGACCCGGCCGGCATGGCCGCGGCCACGCCCTTGGTGTGGGCCAGGGTGGCCATGGCGGCGGCCTGCTGGTCGGAGCGGACCAGCACCTGCAGGGTGCCGGGGGCCCCGGGTCCGAAGGCCGAGGTCACCTGGTCGTAGCCCATGCGGGCGTTGGCCGATGCCGGGATGATGGTGATCGACGGCATCGAGGTGCGCAGCCCGATGGCCGGGAAGGCGGCCAGGCCCAGGATGATCAGGCCGGTCAGGCCGGCGATGACGGGATGGCGCCACAGCGCCTGCCCCCACTGGTGGAGGCGCTCCTCCAGGCGGTGGCCGTGCAGGTGGACGGTGCCGTCCTCAGGGGCGTAGCGGTTGTTCTTCTCCCGGCGCAGGCGCAGGCGGCCGGAGTTGATGCGGGTGCCCAGCTTGCCGAGCACGGCCGGCAGCAGGGTGAGGGTGGCGGCCAGCACGGCGATCACCGAGAGCATGATGCCGAGGGCCATGGAGCGGAACGCCGGGCTGGGCACCAGCAGGATGGCGGCCAGGGAGGCCAGCACCGTCACCGCCGAGAACGCCACCGCCTTGCCGGCGGTGGCCATGGTCTCGGCCACCGCGGCCACGGCCGCCTGACGGTCGCCGGGCTGGGCGCCGCGGCGGTGCAGGGCGGCCCGGAACCGGACCACCAGGAACAGGGCGTAGTCGATGCCCAGGGCCAGGGCGAACATGAGGGCGAAGTTGAGGGCCCAGATGGACACCGGCGCGACCTTGTCGGCCAGCACCAGCGCCCCGGCGGCCACCAGCAGGCCGGCCATGGTCAGCATCAGGGGCAGCCCGGCGGCGATCAGGCTGCCGAAGGCGATGACCAGGATGGCCATGGTCACCGGCCAGGACAGCATCTCGGATTTCATCATGGCCGAGTGGTTGGCGCTGTTGAAGTTGGCCCACAGGGCGCTGTCGCCGGTCAGGGTGACCGACACGCCTGAGTTCCCCAGTCGCTGCAGCGGGTGGGCCAGCGATTCGGCGGCCTTCACCATGGCGTTGGGGTTGGCGGCGGCGCCGGCGGTGATTATCCCGGTGCGGCCGTCAGGCGAGAGGGACATCCCCGGTTGGGGTGGGATCACGGTGGACACCCGGCGGTCGGCCCGCAGCAGGGACGTGGCCTTGGCCACGACCGCCTGGGCGGCGGGGTCCTTGGCGATGGGCCCCCGGTGGTCGACCACGACCACCTGCAGGGCGCTGGAGCCGAGACCGGCGAAGTCCTTCTGGATCAGGTTGCGGGCGGCCACCGACTGGCTGGTCGAGTCCTGCCAGCCGGCGCCGGCCAGGGACGACTGCACGGAGGGGGCGAAGATCCCGAAGCCGATGAGCACCACCAGCCAGGCCGCCAGCACGGCGCGCATGTGGGTGGCGGTCCAGGTCCCGAGACGGGCCATGATCCCCGGGGGGGAGGTCGTCGGGACGGCGCCACTGGCGCGAGGTTGGTCGACGGTCGTCGTCATGGGATGAAGTGCCTCCGGTAGTTCTCGGTTCCTGCCAGCTATACCCCGGGGGGTACCAGAACCATCCTGGCACATCGGCGACCGTTTGCGCGAAAACGGACTCGGCTGCACCGCCCCCGGGGGCGATCCCCCGGCCGGGCGCGCCCCAGCCGCCGGCCCCTCGGGGGCCGGCGGTGGGCGAGGCTGCTACGGCCGCGGCGGGGCTACCAGCAGGGCCGTTCGGGGATGGCCCGCCACACCTGGCGGAAGGTCTCCATCCGCTCGTGGACCTGCAGGGCCAGCTCGTCGGTGACCACGTCGGCCAGGACGGCCAGCCGGGCCAGGCTGTCGTCGGACCACTCGCGGCTCAGGAAGTCGATGACGCAGATGGTGCCGATGGCGTGACCGGACCGGCCGAGGATGGGGATGCCGGCGTAGGCGGCCACGCCCAGTTCCTCGACGGCCGGGTGCGACCTGAAACCGGGATCGCCGGCCAGGTCCTCGGCGATGAGGGGCTTGCCCGACGCCACGGCGTACTGGCAGATGGAGTACTCGATGGGGGTCTCGCCCCGCTCGCCCAGGTCCTCGGGCAGCCCGTAGTAGGCGGCGAAGACCTGGCGGTGATCCTCCACCAGGGTGATGAGCGCAGCTGGCGCGTCGGCCAGCTCGGCCGCCAGGGCCACCAGCCGGTCCAGCACCTGCCGGCGGGCCGGCTGGACCGGTTGCACCTCCCGGGCGGCCTGTACCCGGAGCGGATCCCGGATCGGGTCGAGCGCCTTCATGCAGGTACCCCCTTTCGCCGCTGGCCCCTGGGAAGACCGGGCGGTTCGACCAGCCTTGCGTAAATCCGGACCTTTGGCAAGGCGTATGTCTATTCTTAAGTTTGCCGAAACCGGCTGGTCACCGGCCCTTTGCCGGGACGGGCGAAGCCGCTCCTGCGGTGGGGGTCTCAGCCGTTGGCGGACACCACGGCCCGGGCGTGGGCGGCCAGGGCGTCGCGCAGCTCGGGCGGATCCAGCACCGAGCAGGGAGGCGACAGCCCGGCCAGGTAGGCGACCATGCGCTCCAGCGACGCCGCGCCGAGCTCGGCCACTGTCGAGTTGCCCTCGTCGTCGAGCATGGCCAGGGTCCGGGGCAGGACCCTCGCCGCCTCCGCCAGCGGTAGCGGCAGCCGGACCCGGGCCCGGAACGGGTAGGGCATGGAGGCGAAACCGGCCATCACCAGGGCCACCGCGTCGGGGGGATCGGTGAAGGCGAAGCTGGTCCCCACGCACTCGGGGCTCCCCATCCGGTCCAGCCGGAACGTGCGCCAGTCGGCCCGGTCCAGGTCCCGGGCGGCCAGATACCAGCGGTACCCGCAGCGCACGACACGGAGCGGCTCGACCAGGCGGCACGAGGAGCTGCCCTCTTTGTCCGTGTAGTCGAAGCGCACCCGCTCCCGGGCGGAGCAGGCGCTGGCCAGGAGCACCAGGCGGGCGGCCTCCACCCGCTCCTCGACGGCCCCGCCGCGCAGCAGGGAGGCGGTGCTCTCGTGCACCGCCCGCACCCGGGCCGCCAGGTGGGTGGGCAGCAGGTGGTTCAGCTTGGCCAGCGTGGACACGGCCGACTCCTCCAGGCCGGCGATGGTCCCGTCGACCGCCGCCCGCAGGCCGATGGCCACGGCCACCGCCTCGTCGTCGCTGAGCAGCAGCGGGGGCAGGGATCCGCCCCGCCCCAGCTGGTAGCCGCCGTAGCGCCCCGGTACCGACTCCACCGGGTAGCCGAGCATCCGCAACCGGTCGATGTCGCGCCGGACCGTCCGCTCGGTCACCTCCAACCGTTCGGCCAGCTCGGCCCCGGCCCACGACCGGCGGGCCTGGAACAGGCCGAGCAGCTCGAGAGTCCGTGCCGGGGTGTCGCCCATGACCCGACACTGTCGCGCTATCAGGACAGCTGCTGTCCGGATAGTGGCCTACGGTCGGCCCGGGCGCCGGGGCCGATGATTCGCCGCGGCCGGCGACGTCTGCACAACCGTCACACACACGGCCCGATCAAGGGGGAAGGCATGGCAGGAGTGCGGGTTCTGGTCGGAACGGCCAAGGGCGGGTTCATACTCGAGGCTGACGGCGCCCGAGCGGAGTGGAAGGTGCAGGGACCGCTGTTCGGAGGGTGGGAGGTGTACCACATGACCGGGGCGCCTTCGGACCCGTTCCGTCTGTACGCCTCGCAGTCGACCGGCTGGTTCGGCCAGATCATCCAGCGGTCCGACGACGGCGGGGCGTCGTGGCGGCCGGTCGGCAACCAGTTCCTCTACGAGGGCGACCCCGGGCCCCACCAGTGGTACGACGGCACCCCCCACCCGTGGGAGTTCGCCCGGGTGTGGCACCTGGAGCCGTCGGGCGACGACCCCGACACCGTCTACGCCGGGGTGGAGGACGCCGCCCTGTTCCAGACCACCGACGGGGGGTCCACGTGGTCCGAGCTGGCCGGCCTGCGGACCCACCCCTCCGGCCCGCAGTGGCAGCCGGGGGCCGGCGGCATGGCGGTGCACACCGTTCTCATCGACCCGGCCCGGCCCGGCCGGCTGCACGTGGCCATATCGGCCGCGGGGGTGTTCCGCAGCGACGACGGCGGCCGGACGTGGGAGCCGACCAATTCGGGCCTGCGCTCGGTCGGGCTCCCCGACGAGGAGCCGCCGGTCGGGCACTGCGTCCACCGCATCGCCCGCCACCCGGAGCGGCCCGACACCCTGTTCATGCAGAAGCACTGGGACGTGATGCGCAGCGACGACGGGGGCGGCACCTGGACCGAGGTGAGCGGCGACCTGCCCACCGACTTCGGGTTCCCGATCGCCGTGCACGCCCACGAGCCCGACACCGTCTACGTCGTTCCCATCACGAGCGACTCGGAGCACTACCCGCCGGAAGGTTGTCTGCGGGTGTACCGCAGCCGGACCGGCGGCAACGAGTGGGAGCCCCTCGGGTCGGGGCTCCCGGCGTCGAACTGCTTCGTGAACGTGCTGCGCGAGGCCATGGCCGTCGACCGGCTCGACCCTTGCGGCGTCTACTTCGGCACCACCGGCGGTCAGGTCTACGCGTCGGCTGACGCCGGCGACCACTGGGTCCCCATCGTCCGGGACCTGCCGAGGGTCCTGTCGGTCGAGGTCCAGACGCTGCCGTGACCGGGGTTGCGGCCGGCGGGGCGCCGGGGGGTGCGGCCGGCGGGGCGCGGGGGGTTGCGGCCGGCGGTGCACCGGTCGGCGGGGAGCGGGGGGTTGCGGCCGGCGGTGCGCCGGTCGGCGGGGCGCGGGGGGTTGCGGCCGGCGGGGCCGCCGCCGTCGTGCGGGTGGTGCTGCCCCACCACCTGCGCACCCTTGCCGGCGTCAGCGGGGAGGTACGGGTGTCGCTGGGGCCGGCCTCCCCGGCGGCACCGCTG
>JAKAXG010000119.1 GCA_021827225.1 Actinomycetes bacterium
CCACGGTGAAGCCGTGGTCCAGGACCAGCCGGGTCAGCACGTCGGCGGCGTCGGCCAGGCGGCGGCTGTGCAGCTCGAACGCGGTGGTGGCGAAGAACGCCAGGTTGGCCGAGGAGGCCGGCGTGGTCCGGGACCGGTAGACGATCCCGTCCAGGCCGTCGCCCCACCAGGCCCGCAGGGCCACGGTCAGCCGGTGGCAGGCCGCCCATACCTCCGGCTCCCGGCCGGTGCTGATGCGGTCGTCCACCCCCAGGGCGTCCAGGTTGGCCTCGCTGCGCAGGTCCAGCACCCGCAGCGGGCGGACCGCCTCCAGCCGCACCAGGTGGTGGCCGCCGTGGTCGGCCGGTATGTAGCGGCCGGTGGCCAGGTATCGCTCCCGGGCCGTCCCGGCGACGCTGCGGGCCGCGTAGCGCACCCGGAACCCCCCGCTGTCGGGGTCGAAGCGGTTGCGGGCGTGCGGGAAACCGGCCCACGACCAGCCGGCCGGCGCCTCGGCGTCGAGGCGCCACCAGCAGCTGCCGGCACCCAGGGTGCGCCGGCGCAGCCCGGCCGGCCGCCCCTCCGGGAGGCGACCGTAGACGCCGGGGGTCAAGCGGCCAGCTCGGCCAGGATGGTCCACGCCTCGGCCGCCCGGTCGGGGCGGTCGAGAGCGACGGCGATGCTGGATCCCAGGTCGTCCCGCACGATGCGCATCACCCGGTCGGCGGCCACCGGGTCGGCGCTGAACCGGCCCAGCAGGTCCAGGATCCGGGGCAGGTCCGCCCTGACGGTCCCCCCGGAGAACTGCCAGGCCGGGAACCAGGTGTGGTTGCCGATCTGCAGGCCGATGAGCCGGCCCCGGCTGCGCAGCCGGTGCACGGCCTGGGGGGTGCCCAGGCCGAGCAGGTCCCGAACCGCCGAGGTGGGCAGGGCGGCGGAGCGGAACTCCTCCACAGCCTCCCGCCGCCGGCGCTCGCTCACCTCCGACGCCGCGGGGTGGTCCAGCTCCCCGGCGGGGCCGGGGGGCAGGTCGACCAGCCGGTTCAGCAGGCCGGCGAAGTCGGGGTCGACCCGGGCCCGGGCCTCGGCCCGGGCCATCACCTGGGCCACGGTGTCCTTGGCCATGCCCCCATCCTACCGCCGTCGGAGGCGGATCGAAACAACTGAAACAGAAGCGGGTAGAGGCGCCCAGGGGTAGCCTGGATCACCGATGACCGCCACACCTGCCGCCACACCTGTCGCCGAGCTCGGGAGGCGGGCCAAGGAAGCGGCCCGGATCCTGGCCACCACCTCGACCGCGGCCAAGGACGCCGCCCTGCACGCCGCCGCCGACCTGCTCGAGGCCCGCACCGAGCAGGTGCTGGAGGCCAACCGGGCGGACGTGGCCCGGGCGGAGGAGGCCGCCACGTCGGCGACGGTGGTGGACCGGCTGCGCCTGAGCGCCGGCCGGGTGGCGGCCATGGCCGCCGGTCTGCGCAGCGTGGCCGGCCTGGCCGATCCGGTCGGCCAGGTCGTGGACGGGTGGGTGCGACCCAACGGCCTGGAGATCCGCCAGGTCCGGGTGCCGCTCGGGGTGGTGGCCATCATCTACGAGAACCGCCCCAACGTGACCAGCGACGCCGCCGGGCTGTGCCTCAAATCGGGCAACGCCGCCTTCCTGCGGGGCAGTTCGGGGGCGCTTCAGTCCAACCTGGCCGTGGCCGCCGTGCTGCGGGAGGCGTACCGGAAGGCCGGGGTGCCGGCCGACGCCCTGGTGATGGTCGACGACGTGAGCCGGGACTCGGCCCGGGAGTTCATGCGCCTGGAGGGCACCGTCGACTGCCTGATCCCCCGGGGCGGCCCGTCGCTGATCGCCGCCATCAAGGAGCACGCCACTGTGCCCTACGTGATCGACGGCGACGGCAACTGTCACGTCTACGTGGACGCCTCCGCCGACCTGGACATGGCGGAGGCCATCGTGGTCAACGCCAAGACCCAGCGGCCCAGCGTGTGCAACGCCGCCGAGTCGCTGGTGGTGCACCGGGCGGTGGCGGGCGAGTTCCTGCCCCGGCTGGCGGCCCGCATGGAGACCGTCGAGCTGCGCGGCGACCCAGAAACCGTCGCCATCGTGGGCAGCGACCGGGTCCGGCCGGCGACCGAGGAGGACTTCGGCCGGGAATTCCTCGACCTGATCCTGAGCGTGAGGGTTGTGGAGGACCTGGATGCGGCGATCGACCATGTGCGCCGCTACAGCTCGGGCCACACCGAGGCCATCGTCACCCGGGACCTGGACTCGGCCCGCCGGTTCCAGCGCGAGGTGGACGCCGCCGCCGTGGTGGTCAACGCCTCCACCCGCTTCACCGACGGCGAGGAGTTCGGCTTCGGCGCCGAGATCGGCATCAGCACCCAGAAGCTGCACGCCCGCGGCCCCATGGGCCTGCGGGAGCTGACCACCACCAAGTACCTGGTCTCGGGGACCGGCCAGACCCGGGGCTGACCCCGGCGGGCCGGCGGCCCGGCCGCCGCTGACGAGGAGGGGCCCTAGCTCAGCTGCTCCACGAAACGCTCGAGCTGCTTGAGGTTGCGGCACTCGTAGGCGCCGTCGCAGTGGGTGGCGTACTGGCTGACGATGGAGTCACCGGTGTCCCAGTAGGAGCGGGGCTCGGGGTTCAGCCAGTACACGTGGCGGGCCTTCTTGGCCATCTCGGCCAGCACCCACGCCTGGGCGGCGTGGTAGTTGTTGCGGGCGTCGCCCAGCAGCAGGACGGTGGTCTTGGTGTTGACGTCACGCCCCCACCGGTCCCAGAAGGTCTCGAAGGCGTGGCCGTAGTCGGAGTGGCCGTCCACCCAGATCACGTCCGC
The DNA here is from genome assembly GCA_021827225.1 of Actinomycetes bacterium. The sequence goes on from JAKAXG010000119.1 coordinate 2,821, forward strand.
CTCGGTGTTGATCCGGTGGATGGCGTTGGAGATGTCCTCGTTGCCCTTGAAGTAGTCCGTCACCTCGTCGATGCCGTCGATGAACACGAACGACCGCACCCGGCTGAACTGCGAGCTGATGGCGTAGACCATCTGCAGGGTGAAGCGGGCGAAGGCGGCCACCGAGCCGGAGATGTCGGCGATCACCATGATCTCCGGCTTGGACGGGCGGGGGTAGCGGAACTTGGGGTCGGCCGGCACCCCGCCGTAGGAGAGGGAGTGGCGGACGGTGTTGCGGAAGTCGAGCGGCCCCTTGCGGCCGTGCCGGCGCTTGCGGGCCAGGCGCACCGCCAGCTTGCGGGTCAGGGGGGCGATGGCCTTGCGCAGGGAGACCAGCTCCTCCCGGCTGGCGTGCATGAAGTCGATGTCCTCGGGCAGAGGCTTGCGCAGCGACTTGGCCACCGCCTCCGCCCCCCGGTCGGCCACCAGCCGGCGGCGGATCTCCGCCTCGATCTCCCGGCGGAGGGCGTCGAGGCGGGCCTCGTACTCCTCCCGGGCCAGGCGCTCCTCCAGGTCGGTCTGGTCGCCCTTGATCTGCTCCCGGGTGGTCTGCATCATCTTCTCCAGCACCGAGTCCAGGTCCAGCTGGCGCAGCGTCCGGTACAGGTAGTAGGTGCCGCCCACCGGCCGGCCCGGCTCCATGCCGGCGTAGCGGGTCACCGCGGCGCGGGCGATGGCCCGCAGCATGGCGTCGTTGCCGTCCATCAGGGCCCGGAACAGCATCTCGGCCAGCTGCTCGGGGGTGAGCCCCTCGGTCCCGCCCTGGCCCTCGCCCTGGCGGGTGCCGAGCAGGTCGGCGATCATGTCCTCGGCGCCGCCCTCCTCCTCGCCCTCCACGATGCGGTACTCGCGGCCCCGCATCGAGAAGTACACCTCGAAGACCGTCTCGAAGGTCTTCCAGTGGGCGTCGTTCTTGACCATGGTGGCGGCCAGGGAGTACTTGAAGGCGTCCCGGTCGTCGAGGGGGATGTGGCGGAGGGCCTCGACCGCGTCGAGGTTCTCGGTCAGGCTGACCGGGATACCGGCCGTGCGCAGCTCCTTGACGAAACCGGCCAGCGACTCCAGAAGTCCGGCCGAGCTGCCGAGGGGCAGTTCCGGTACGTCGAGCGCCACCGGTCCTACCGGGAGCCGGCCGCGGCCGACGAGCTCAGGTCCTTGGCCGCCTTGTCGATGTCGGACTGGTACTTGAGCAGGATGTGCAGCGTCTCCTTGGCCGTCTCGGCGTCCACCGACTGGATCCCGAGGAGCAGCAGCGTCCGGGCCCAGTCCAGGGTCTCCGACACCGACGGCGCCTTCTTCAGCTCCAGGCTGCGGATGGAGCGCACGATGCGCACCACCTGGTCGGCCAGCGACTCGGAGATCCCCGGCACCCGGGTGAGGACGATCTCCTTCTCCCGCTCGATGTCGGGATAGTCGATGTGCAGGAACAGGCAGCGGCGCTTGAGGGCCTCCGACAGCTCCCGGGTGTTGTTCGACGTCAGGAACACCAGCGGGATCTGGGTGGCGCTGACCGTGCCCAGCTCGGGGATGGACACCTGGTAGTCGGAGAGGATCTCCAGCAGCAGCGCCTCGGTCTCCACCTCCACCCGGTCGACCTCGTCGATGAGCAGCACCACCGGCTCCTCGGCCCGGATGGCCTCGAGCAGCGGGCGGGTGAGCAGGAACGGCTCGGAGAAGATGTCCTCCTCGATGTCGCTCCAGCCCTCGCCGCCGTCGGACTCGGCCACCCGCTGGGCCTGGATTCGCAGAAGCTGCTTCTTGTAGTTCCACTCGTAGAGGGCCTTGGACTCGTCCAGGCCCTCGTAGCACTGCAGGCGGATCAGCCGGCTGCCGGTCAGCTCGGCCACCGACTTGGCCAGCTGGGTCTTGCCGGTACCGGCCGGGCCCTCCACCAGGATCGGCTTGCCCAGCCGCTCGGCGAGGAACACCACACCGGCGATGCCCTCGTCCGCCAGGTACGCGACGTCCCGCAGACGGTCGCGCACGGAGGCGGGGGATTCGAAGCGGGAGGGGGCAGCGTCGCTCACGGTTGAAGTCGTCCTTACTCGTCCGGCCAAATAGGCCACTCAAGGCGGTCCGGCCAGCTTATCGGGGGACCCCGCCGGACCGCCGGTCCAAACGTTTGGGCCGCCTCCTCCCCAGGATCGATTTCAGCCCCCGTTCAGTCCGGTTTCAGCCCCTGTGGTCTACCCTGAGCGCGACAGCCGGACGTCCGCACAGGAGGCAGGTCGTGGCGCTGCTGGACCGTGAATTCATCGCCGTACCGGACGATCGCAAGCACCAGATCGTCTTCAAGTGGCCCGACGTCAGCATCCGCAAGGCCAGCCGGGCCATCGTCAACGCCGACGAGATGGCCCTGTTCGTCAACACCGGCCAGGTGGTGGGCACCATGGGGCCGGGCCGGCACCGTATCGAGGCCGATGAGATCCCCGGGCTCGGGATGTTCATCGACTTCGCCACCGGCGGCAACGCCTACCGGGCGGAGCTGTACTTCGTCGGCACCCGGGAGTACCCGGGCAACACCTTCGGGGGGCGCATCGATGACGTGCAGGACCCCCAGACGGGGATGATCGTCACCCTGCGGGTCTACGGCGACTACTCGATGCGCGTCAAGGACCCGGTGGCGCTGATCACCAACCTGGTGGGCACGGTCAACGTGGCCGACAACGAGGCCATCACCGGCTGGATGAGCGACCAGCTGCTCAAGGTGATGCGCACCCACATGACCGGCCAGATCGTGCGCAACGGGTGGCCCATCCTGGGGCTGTCGGCCTACACCCCCGACATCGAGAAGGAGGTGGTGGCGGCGGGCAACGCCCAGCTCGCCACCTACGGGGTGGAGATCATCCGCATGGGCAACTTCGACATCAACCTGTCGCCCGAGGACGAGACCCAGCTGAAGACCCTGGCCAAGGACACCGCCTACTCCCGGCTGGCCGGCGGGTTCCAGCAGTACGCGGCCGGGGAGATGGCCCTCGGCGCCGGGCAGGGCATGGCCCAGGGCGGGTCGGCCACCGGCGGGGCCTTCCTGGCCGCCGGCCTGGGGGTGGGCGGGCAGGCCGCCGCCCCGGCCCAGCCCGGACCGCCGCCGCCGGCCGGCCCCGGGTTCGCCGGCGGCGGGCCCGGCTACGCCGCCCAGTCCCAGACCACCGCCGTGCTGAAGTGCCCCAGCTGCTCCGCCGACAACCCGCCGGGCGCCAAGTTCTGCTCCTCCTGCGGCGCCTCCCTGGTTCCGGCTTCGGTCAAATGTCCCAACTGTGCGGCGGAGAACCCCCCCGGGGCCAAGTTCTGCTCGTCATGCGGGACCGCTCTCGCCACCGCCGCGGCCCACTGCGCTCAATGCGGTTCCGAGTTGGCGCCCGGCGCCCGCTTCTGCCCGTCGTGCGGCACGGCGGTCAACGGCAACGACAACGGCGGCGACGCCGACCACGGGACCGCCGGCGGCGAAGCCGGCGGTTCGGCGTGAGCATCCGGCGATGACACCGATGCTCGCCGCCCTGGTCGCCCGGGCCGGCGGGGGGCACAGCTTCGGTGGCGGCGGGATCGGCCGCAGCAGCGGGGGAGGCGGGATCCATCTCGGCAGCGGGGGCGGATTCTTCTTCTTCGGCGGCGGCGGGGGAGGAGGCGGCGGCATTGGGGGCTTCCTGGTGCTCATAGTGGTCATAGTGGTGGTCGCCGGCATGTTCAGCGTCTTCCGTCGGCGGGTCCGCCGCCGGGGCGGCTGGCAGATGAGCGACAGCGTGGGCGCCCCGCCCTCGCCCGGGACCGGCGACTGGTCCCATTCCGACCAGCCGGCGATCAGCACCGTTCGGGGGGACCTTTTTCCCGGAACCGCACCGGCGGCCACCGGCCCGGAGACGGCCGACGCCGGGCTGGCCGCCATCGTCGCCCACGACCCAGGCTTCAACCGGGAGGCGTTCCTCGAGCAGGTGCAACGTACCTTCTTCGTGGTGCAGGAGGCCTGGACCCAGCGCAAGCCGGAGATGAGCCGCCAGGTCATGGCCGACTCGCTGTGGCAGCAGCACCGGGTGCAGATCCAGGGCTACCTCGACGCCCACAAGCGCAACGTGCTCGAGGACCTGGCGGTGGGCGACCTCACCGTCATCGCCGCCCACAGCGACGCCAGCTACGACACCGTTACCGTCCGGGTGCTGGCGGCGTGCGCCGACTACGACGTCGACGACCGCAACGACCGCGTCGTCCGGGGCAACCGGGAGGTGGAGCAGTGGATGGAGGACTGGACCTTCCAGCGGTCCTCTTCGGCCCGCACCCCCACCGGCGGTGGCACCATGACCGCCAAGTGCCCCAACTGCGGGGCCCCGCTCGATCTGGACCTCGCCGGCGAGTGCAGGTACTGCAAGGCCCCGGTCAGCTCCGGCGCCTACGACTGGGTGCTGGCCCGGATATCGCAGGTGCCCAGGGCGTACTGAGCCCGCCAGGCCCGTCACAACGGGCGATCAACAATTTGTCCGAAGGTCTTCACTACCTGGATGAACGGGCAGGAGGCCGCCAATCTGGTCAGCGAAGGGGCAGACGGTTGACCGAAGAGGCACGGGCAAAGGGGTACGAAATGACCGGTGCGGCAATGGCGCCGTGCGCGGACGCCGATCTGGTGGCGGCCGCCGCGGAAGGCGATGGCGGAGCCTGGGACCGGCTGGTCGACCGGTTCGCCGGGACGGTCTGGATGGTGGCCCGGGGCCACGGACTCGACCGGCCCGACGCCGCGGATGTCTCCCGGGCGACGTGGATGCGTCTGGCGGACAGCCTGCAGCTGATCGAGCAGCCCGAACGGGTGGGGGACTGGCTGGCCAGCACCGCCTGCCGCGAATCCCGGCGGGTGCTGCGCCTCTCAGGACGGGCGGGGGCCTAGAGCCGGAACCAGTCGGTGGCGATCGGCTCGCCGTCCGCCTGGCCGAAGACCAGACGGACCAGGCCGTGCCCGGTGCTGCTGAACTCGAAGCGACCGTCGTGGACCTGGGCCACCGGCTCGTGATCGGCGCCGCCCAGTTGCACGGCCGGCGACGGCGTGGAACCCGGGTCCACCCGGCCGGACACCGTGGCCTCGCTGGCGGTGACCCGGACGGTCACGTCCACCTTCAGGTCCGGATGCTCGAACCGCAGCCGGTGGTCGGACGGCTCGTCGGTGCCGTCGACGAGGGAGTCGAAGACCAACGGGGCCAGCTTCGGTGCTTTGTCCCTGCTCTGGAACACGGCCTTGGCCGCAGCAACTACGTCTTCTGGGACCGTGGGCCCCGATGGATCACTTCGGGTCATTTTTTCCCACTCTAAATGACGGGGGCCCTAGGCGTGGGGGCGCAGGTGGTGCTCGTTGGGTGCCAGAGCGGGGCGACCGCCGGGCTGATACCCGCAGTAGCCTTACGCGCTACCCGCCGGACCTGGCGGCGGCGGTGACCCTGGCCGTCTTCGGGGCGGCCTTGGCCGGGCCCGCCGGCCGGGCCGGCTTCGAGGCGCCCGGCAGGGGGGCCAGCTCCGGTCCCTGTGCCGCCTGGGAGGGCGCCGCCACCAGCCCGGCTGCCACCAGCCGCCTCGGGATCAGCCAGCTGAGCATCTGGTGGTAGACGGTCATGATGGAGATCCCGTAGACCGTGCTCGACGCCCACACGCCCGACAGGGCCATCCAGGTGGAGCAGCATCCGCCCACGCCGACCGACCCCACCAGGTGGGTGTCCACCTTTGAGGGGGAGGCGTAGGCGTCGAGCAGCTCCAGCTGGGCTCCCACCCCGTGCGACGCGTTGGGGAAGCTCCAGCCGTGGGCGCAGGTGTCGCAGGCGCCGATGCCGGCGAAGTTGTTGTCCTTGCCGGTCAGCTGCCCGCCGGCCGGGAAGGAGAAGAACCCGGTCTCGACCACCGACTGGGCGAAGGCCACGTCGTAGCGGACCCCGGTCTTCTGGCCCCACGTCTGGTAGTCCTGGGCCAGCTGGGCGATGGGCACGGTGGTGTTGGCCTTGTGGCCGGTGCTGGCGAACCAGGCCGCCAGGTCGGCCCCGGTCAGCGCCGACGGGCCGAGGATGGCCGGCGAGTACACCTTGCCGGGCGGCACCGGCCCCGCCGCGCCGGTGACGACCGCCGGTTGCGAGCCGCCGGGCGTGGTGGTGGCCGTCGGGTGGGTGAGGCTGTGGAGGCTCAGCGACGCCAGATCGGGCAGCGGCGTGGCCGCCGCCGCCCCCGGGTTGGTGGCGGCGGTGATCACCTGCCGCAGGGTCTGCTGGGCGGCCAGCAGCGCCGACTCCGCCTGGCCGACGGCGGTCTGGGCCTGGTGGTAGGAGGCGGCGGCGTGGGCCGCCACCTTCTGGGCGTCGACCAGGTTCACCTTGGCGTCGTTGTAGGCCTGGCGGGCGTGCTCGCCCACCAGGATGAGCATCTCCTTGGCGTCGAGCTCCTTGATCCCGGTGAGGCCGCCGGGGGTGCTGACGGTGCCGGCGCCCTGGTTGCCGTTGCCGCCCGGGGAGCCGAATCCGGGGGTGCTGTATCCCACCCCGATGTAGGCGGCCAGGGCCATCGACCGCAGCTTGGAGTCGGCGGTCG
>JAKAXG010000120.1 GCA_021827225.1 Actinomycetes bacterium
AGCGGCCTGGGACGCAGCGACTCACGGTCGTATCCGGGCGTCGATGGTCCTGGCCGCGGCGACGACCATCAGCAGCAGGACCCCCACCCAGGCGGCCAGGCCGACGAAGACCCAGACCCGGGCGATGTCGATCATGAAGCCGAATCCGGCCGCCTCGCCGAGCGTGTACGAGGCGACGGTGTACATGCCGAGCGGGAAGACCATGCTCCACAGCCTGGGCTCGTAGCTGAGCGGGTAGCCGCGGAGCACGTGACGCCACAGCCCGAACAGCACGAGGAGGGGGATCCACCAGGTCCCGAAGGACCACAGCACGACGGAGGTCCCCACGATGAAAGGGTGGAGCTCGGCGAGCGGGAAGCTCCCGACCCGGCCGGGCAGGTCGAGGATGCCGGCCGCCGCCCGGACGCTGATGGCTGTGGCCCCCATGGCGATCCAGTAGGCCGGGCCCATCTCCGCCGGGGTGACCTCCACCACCATGAGGCGCAAGAGGATGATGACGACGAGCACCAGGTACAAGACGATGGCCACCCCCCACAGGCATACGGCCGTTTCCGCCAGCCCCTGCCGGAGCCCCGCCGCCTGCCAGTCCCTGACCAGGCCGCCCGCGGCGATGGACAGCGACTGGGTGGCCACCACCCAGATGAACCAGGTGCCGTTGAACTCGCGCAGGACCGGGTGGTGGGCCCGGGCCACGATCGACCACGGCAGCCCGTAGTTGAGGACCACCCAGATGACGCCGGCGGCGACGGCCAGCCCGGCGGCGAAGCCGGAATAGCCCCCCATGTCGAGACGGATGCCCAGCACGTCGGCCCCCGCGACGAACGTGAAGTAGGCCATGGCTACCGAGGGGTCCTGCAGGTTGTGGCGGATGAAGGCGGTGAACCAGACAGCTCTGGCCACGTAGACGAGGACCAGCCCGACGAAGGCGACGGCGGTGACGGCCAGGATCACCCGGGACAGGATGCGGTAGCCGAGGAGGTCGGCGCCCACCGACACGATGCCGCTGGCCATGACCCAGGCGAAGTAGCCGGGGTCCATGGTGGCGATGGCCCGGCGGATCGGGTCGGCCGGGACGGGGGGAACCCCTCCTTCGGGCGGTCCGGGTTCCTCCACCTCAGTAGGGGACGCCGATCTTCCGCCACCTCCGGCCGCTGGTGCCGGGTTCGTTGGGGCGGGTGGCGACCCGGCTGCGGTAGACGATGAACGGCCGCCACATGTACCAGACGGGCGCGCTCCAGGCGTGCACCAGGCGGCTGAACGGCCACACCATCAGCACGGCCCAGGCGGCCACGGCGTGGACCTGGAACAGCCACGGCGCGTGGGCTACCGCGTTCACGTCGGGGTTACCGTCGAACAGGCCGCGGAACCACGGTGAGATGCTCTGGCGGTAGTTGTAATGACTGCCCAGCAGCCCGACGCCCATCGTCTCGCCGATGCCCAGGCCGATGACGATGGCCAGCAGGATGAGAGCAACCCAGTCGACCGGGCTGGTGGTCGCCCGCACCCGGGTGACGAACAGGCGGCGACCGGCGAGGAAGGCGATGCCGATCATGATCAGCACCGCGGCGACGGTACCGGCCCAGGCGGAGAACTGGCGGTACACGTCCTCGGGGATGCCGATAGCCCTCGTGACCGACTCGGGTACCAGGATGCCGAGCACGTGGCCCCCGATGGCCGCAAACGTCCCGTAGTGGAACAGGGGGGCGCCCCACTTGAGGAGCTTCTTCTCCTGCAGTTCGGTGGAGCGGCTGGTCCATCCGAACTGGTCGTAGCGGTATCGCCAGACATGGCCGATCACGAAGGTGGCCAGGGCGATGTAGGGCAGTATCACCCACCAGAAGAGGTTCCATCCGCTGATGTTGTTCACCGACGTGTCACCTTCTCTCCGAGTACTTCAGGCGGTGCGAACGGCTCGAGCCCGACGTGCTCCGACGGCGGTCCCTGGGCCCGGTAGCGCTCCAGGGCGGCGCGGTCGGCCCGGGAGGGGGAGGGCAGGGCGTCGATGACCGCGTCGACGGCCGGGCGGTAACCGCTACCGGAGCTGTCGAGCGCCGCCGCCAGGGCGTCGAGACCCAGGCGCTGTTCGGCCAGGATGGCGGCGCCGGCCTGGTGGCAGGCGGCGAGCTCGAGCAGGGCGGGCAGGAAGTCCGGCAGCTCGCCCGGGGACAGCTGGTATCCGCAGGCCCGGTAGCTGTCGGCCAGCGCGGCGAGGGACAGCCCCCGGTCCCGGGTGTCACCGTGACGGTAGTAGGTGAGGTACAGACTGGTTCCCCGGCTCAGGTCGAAGGTCTCCACGTAGGTGGCGGCGGCCTGCGCTGGAGCCATCCCGGTGAGCCATGCCGCGGTGGCGGTCAGCCCCGCCCGGGCCGCCCCGGTGGGCAGGCCGGCCACGGTGTGGGCGACGGCTGCCAGGTCGGTGCTGAAGCGGTCGTCGGGGTAGCCGAGCAGCACCGCCGCGCAGCCGAAGACGCTCGCCGCGCTACGGCGTTTCATGCCGGTCCTCGGAGACGCGCAGGTGAAGGCGGCCGGCCGGGTCGCGTCCGGCGACCGACCGGTCGCCCGAGCCGTCCGCCCGTAGATGGAACCCGCCGGTGCCGTCACCGCCCATCCCCGGCCCGCCCTCCGATTCCAGCGAGCATCCCGACAGGGAGTGTTGGGCGAGTAGGCGCCCGGCGTTCTCGGCGTGCGCGGGAGGCACGACGTAGCGATCCTCGTAGCGGGCGAGGGCCAGCAGCCGGAACAGGTCGTCGGCGTCGTCGAACGACAGGCCGACGTCGCCAGGATCGACGCCCGGATGCTGCCCGAGCTGGTGGGCGCGCATGACGGAGCGGACCATGGCCAGACGGCGCAGCGAGTCCCGGACCGGTCCGGTCCGGCCGGCGGTGAACAGATTGGCCAGGTACTCCACCGGGATGCGCAGGGTGTCGATGGCGGCGAACACCGCGTCCGCGTCGGTGTCGTCGTAGCCGGCCGCCGCGGTGACGTCAGCGACGGGAGACAGAGGTGGGATGTACCAGACCATGGGCATGGTCCGGAACTCCGGGTGCAGCGGCAGGGCGACCCGGTGGCGGGCGATCAGCGCGTAGGTCGGTGACCGGCGGGCCGCCACCACCCAGTCGTGCGGGATCCCTTGACGCTCGGCCTCCGTTGAGACGTCGGGATCGGAGGGATCGAGGAAGACCGACAGCTGCGCCTCGTAGAGGTCGGCGGGGTCGGTCGTGGCCGCGGCGGCCAGCACTTTGTCCGCGTCGTAGAGCATCATCCCCAGGTAGCGAAGCCGTCCGACACAGGTCTCCGAGCAGATGGTCGGCATCCCCGCCTCGATGCGGGGGAAGCAGAACGTGCACTTCTCCGCCTTGCCGGTCTGGTGGTTGAAATACACCTTCTTGTAAGGGCAGCCCGATACACAGAACCGCCAGCCCCGGCACCGGTCCTGGTCCACCAGCACGATCCCGTCCTCTACGCGCTTGTACATGGCCCCCGACGGGCAGGACGCCACGCAGGACGGGTTCAGGCAGTGCTCGCAGATGCGGGGCAGGTAGAACATGAACACCGACTCGAAGTCGAGCTTCACCTTCTCCGCCATGGCCTCGATGTTGGGGTCCCCGAGGGCCCGGGCGGGCGCGCCGGCCAGGTCGTCCTCCCAGTTCGAGCCCCAGGTGGGGTTCATCTCCCGCCCGGTCAACGCCGAGCGGGTCGACACCGACGGAGCCTTGGTCCCGGCCGGAGCCGTGGTCAGGTGGGCGTAGTCGTAGGTGAAGGGCTCGTGATAGTCGGAGATGGTCGGCAGGTCGGGGTTGTAGAAGATGGACAAAAGCCGGCGCAGGCGGCTGCCCGATCTCAACTGAAGGCGCCCCCTGCGGTCGAGCGCCCAACCCCCCTTCCACTGCTCCTGGTCCTCGTATCGGGCCGGATACCCGAGCCCGGGCTTGGTCTCGACGTTGTTGAAGTACACGTACTCGGTGCCCGGCCGGTTGGTCCAGGTCTGCTTGCAGGTAACCGAGCAGGTGTGGCAGCCGATGCACTTGTCGAGGTTCATCACCATGCACACCTGGGCCATGATCCGCATCAGAACTCCACCTTCTGTGAGCGGCGCCGGAGCACGGCGATCTCGTCGCGCTGCGAGCCGGTAGGGCCGTAGTAGTTGAACCCCGCGGACAGCTGGGCGTAACCGCCGATCAGGTGGGACGGCTTCATCACCACCCGGGTGAGCGAGTTGTCGGTGCCGCCGTGCAGACCCGAGATCTCCGAGACCGGCATCTGCAGGTGCCGGTCGATGGAGTGGTACATGAGAACCGTGCCCGGCGGTATCCGATGGGTGACCGCGGCCCGGGCGACGGTCACCCCGTTGCGGTTGTAGGCCTCGACCCAGTCGTTGTCGACCACCCCGATCCGGGATGCGTCGAGGTCGTTCACCCAGATGACCGGCCCGCCCCGGAACAGGTTGAGCATGTGCAGGTTGTCCTGGTACTCGGAGTGGATCGACCATTTCGAGTGGGGAGTCAGGTAGCGGGCCACCAGTTGGGGTTGCCCGGCCGCCTCGGTGTCCTGGTCCCCGAACGCGCCCCGGATGTCGAGCGGCGGCCGGTAGGTGGGCAGCATCTCACCCAGCTCCGCCATCCACTCGTGGTCCAGCAGGAAGTGCTGGCGGCCGGTGAGGGTGTGCCACGGCTTGAGCCGCTCGACGTTGATGGTGAACGGCGCGTACCGGCGGTCCTCCGACTCCGCCCCCGACCACTCCGGCGAGCAGATCACCGACCGGGGCTGGGTCACCGTGTCGGCGAAGGTGATGCGGTCCCCGGCCCGCTCGTGAGCCAGATCGGCCAGCTCCACACCGGTGCGCTGCTCCATGTTCTCGAACCCGGCCACCGCCAGCTTCCCGTTCGTGGTGCCCGACATGGCGAGGATGGCCTCGCAGAACAGGTCGGCCCGGTCGATGCGGGGACGGCCGGCGGCGATCCCGGCACGGATGGTGCCGTTGCGCTGCGCCAACCAGCCGGTCTCCCTTCCGACCGGCAGGGTGGTGCCCTTGGAGGTGGCCCCCACCTCGTCCACCAGGGGCCCGAGCGCCTTCCACTTCTCGGCCAGACGCGGATAGTCGCGCTCCACCACGACCAGTCGCGGCATGGTCCTGCCCGGCACCGGTTCGCACTCCCCCGCGGCCCAGTCCAGCGCCCGACCCCCCGGTTGGGCGCACTCGTCAGGGGTGTCATGGCCCAGTGGCACGGCCATCACGTCCCGGCGCACCCCCAGGCGACCCTCGGCCAACCGGGAGAACTCCTCGGCCAGGTCCGAGAACAGCTGGAAGTCACTCCGGGCCTCCCACGGCGAGGCGATCGCCGGGTTGAAGCTGTGCACGAAGGGGTGCATGTCGGTCGAGGACAGGTCGTGCTTCTCGTACCAGGTGGCAGCCGGCAGCACGACGTCGGCGTAGATGCCGGTGGAGACCATCCGGAAGTCGACGTCGACCAGCAGGTCGAGCTTGCCGACCGGCGCCTCGTCCCGCCACACGACCTCGGCCGGGCGGGCGTCGGGCGGGGACGGTTCGGCGAGAACGGCGTTGTCGGTGCCCAGCAGGTGGCGGAGGAAGTACTCGTGGCCCTTGCCGGAGGAGCCGAGGAGGTTGGCCCGCCACACGGTCAGCACCCGGGGGAAGTTGGCGGGATCGTCCGGATCGGTCGCCGCGAAGCGCAGGCGGCCGGCCCGCAGCTCCTCGACCACGTGCTCCTCGACGCTTCTGCCGGCCGCCTCGGCGGCGTCGGCCAGGTCGAGCGGGTTGGCGTCGAAGGCCGGGTGGGAGGCGATCCACCCCTGGCGGGCGGCGTAGGCGTTGAGATCGGCGACGGTCTTACCGGCGAAGCGGCCCTCTCCGAGCGGGCTGGACAGCCAATCGGCACGGGAGCCTTCGTAGCGCCACTGGTCGGTGGCCAGGTACCAGAACGGCGTGGCCGGCTGGTGCCGGGTGGGCCGGGCCCAGTCGAAGGCGAACGCCAGCGTGAACCACCCGGTGAGGGGCCGGACCTTCTCCTGGCCGACATAGTGGGCCCAGCCGCCCCCGTTCACCCCCTCGCAGCCGCACATCATCAGCATGGACAGGAACGTCCGGTAGACCTGGTCGGAGTGGTACCAGTGGTTGGTCCCCGCCCCCATGGCGATCATCGACCTTCCCCCGGACAGCTCGGCGTTGCGGGCGAATTCCCTTGCCACCCGGGTGCAGGCAGCGGCCGGTACCGAGGTGATGGCCTCCTGCCATGCCGGGGTGTAGGGCACCGACGCGTCGTCGTAGCCGGTGGGCCACTCCCCCGGCAGACCGTCCCGACCCACCCCGTAGTTGGCCATCAGGAGATCGAACACCGTGGTCACCAGCCGGCCGGCGACCCGCAGCGCCGGCACGCCCCGGCGCATCGCCGCCCCGCCGGCGCCGTCGCCGACGTCGAAGCGCGGCAGGTCGACCCTTACAGGCTCGGCGCCCGGCCGGCCGTAGCACGACAGCAGAGGGGTGACCCCCTCCAGCTTCAGATTCCAGCGGCCCTTCCCCTCCTCGCCCCAGCGGAACCCCACCGAGCCGTTCGGCACGACCGGCTTCCCCGTGCTCTCGTCGAGCACGACCGTCTTCCACTCCGCCGCCTCCTGGGTGCCGGCCTCGCCTCCCAGGTCGGCGGCGGTCAGGAAGTGGTCGGGCACGAAGCCGTCCCCCCGTTCGCGCAGCGTGACCAGGAACGGCAGGTCGGTGAAGGTGCGGGCGTACTCCTCGAAGCGCGCCACCCGGCGGTCCCGGTAGAACTCGGAGAGGATGACGTGGCCCATGGCCATGGCCAGCGCCCCGTCCGTGCCGGGGTTGGCGGCCAGCCAGTCATCGGCGAACTTGGTGTGATCGGAGTAGTCCGGCGAGACCACCACGACCTTCTGGCCCCGGTAGCGGGCCTCTGTCATGAAGTGGGCGTCGGGGGTGCGGGTGATCGGCAGGTTGGTACCCCACACGATGAGGTAGGAGGCGTTCCACCAGTCGGCTGACTCGGGCACGTCGGTCTGGTCGCCGAAGACCTGCGGGGAGGCCGGGGGCAGATCCGCGTACCAGTCGTAGAAGGACAGGATCGTCCCGCCGAGCAGGGAGTAGAACCTGGTACCGGCCGCGTAGGACGTCATCGACATGGCCGGGATGACGGTGAACCCGGCGGTGCGGTCCGGCCCGTAGGCGGCGACGGTGTGCACGTGGGCGGCGGCGATCATCTCGAGCATCTCCGCCCACGTCGCCCGCACGAACCCGCCCTGGCCGCGGGCCGACTTGTACCGGCGGGACCGCTCGGGATCGGAGGTGATCTCCGCCCACGCAGCCACCGGGTCACCGCCGTTGGCCGCCTTCGCCGCCCGGAACAGCTCGATCAGCACCCCGCGCACGTAGGGGTAGCGCACCCTCGCCGGGGAGTAGGTGTACCAGGAGAAGGACGCCCCCCTCGGGCAGCCCCGCGGCTCGTACTGAGGTGAGCTCGGCCCGACGGACGGGTAGTCGACGGCCTGGGTCTCCCAGGTGATGATACCGTCCTTGACGTAGACCTGCCACGAGCAGGAGCCGGTGCAGTTCACCCCGTGGGTGGAGCGGACGATCTTGTCGTGGCGCCACCGCTCCCGGTAGAACTCCTCCGCCCGCCTGCCCCCCCGGCGGTGCACCTCCCGGGAATCGGCGGTCTCCTGGCCGGGCTGGATGAACCGGGCGGCCCGCACCAGGCCGCTCTCCCCCAACATCCCGGTTCGGCCGTTCGCCACAGACGTCATGACCCTCCGTTCGCTTCTGCACCGCTCGGCGGCACATCCGACCCGGCTACCTTATGCTCTCTAGCCAGGGCTCGAAATACCAGGGCCCCGCGGCCGCTCGGGCGGCCGGAGCACCAACTGGACAAGGAGCCCTGATGACCCTGGACAGCCGGACCGCCGACCTAGCCAGGCTGCGATCCGAGGCGGAAACCAGGGGTGGTACCCCCTATCTGATCACCGTAACGGGCGATCTCCGACCCCACTGCTCCGTCGTGCGGCCCGAGTGGGACCCGGCCACCGGGCCGATCGTTGCCGCGCCAGGCAAATGGGGTGAGAGCGAGGAGGCGGGCCACCGGGCGGTCACCCTGCTGTGGCCACCCGCCGAGGAGGACGGCTACACGCTGATAGCCGACGGGACGGCCGCCCCGCTGGGACCTCCGTCGCAGTTGCAACTACGCATCACCCCCACCCGGGTCGTGCTCCACCGCCCCGGCCGGGCACAGCGCCCGGGTTCGCCCTGCGGAGCCGACTGCATCCAGATACTCCCGTCATAGGCCTCCCCCACCCGGATCCGCCCACCACGAGACCACCAGAGTTGTTTCTCTAGCGAGCACTAGAGATATAGTCTGGGGCGTGGAACGCGAGTGGACGATCCGAGCGAGGAGTGTGCGGCAATGACCATCACCGGAAACGAGGCGTACCAGTCGATCCTGGCCCGCCGTCAGAGCCTGGGCGACGGGGTGGCCCGACGCGCCGCCGCTCTGCGCGACGCGGTGCAGGGAGGGCCCGGCTGGGAACCGGCCGTGGCCGCACTGGTGGCGTACCTGGCCGAGGAGGTGCTGCCGCACACCGCAGCGGAGGAGGAAGCCCTTCTGCGGCCGGCCCTGTCACGTCCGGAGCTGAGCCAGCCGGTCGCCACCATGATCGACGAGCACACGGTGCTGGCCAAGGCGGCCGAGCGACTGGCCACCGCCGGCTCCGATGCGGAGGCCGACGCGTTGGCGGCCACGATCAGCTCGCTGTTCACGACCCACGTCCAGAAGGAGAACGACGTCATCCTGCCGCTGCTCAGCGCCGAGCCGGGCCTCGACCTGCCCGCGCTGGTCGGGCGGGCCGACGGGCTGAGCGATGACGAGGATGCGGCGCCCGACCCGGAGGGCAAGGCGACCGGCGACACCGTCGCCACCCTGACGTCGCTGCTGCTCGGCGCGGCCTCGGATCTGGCCGATGCGGGACAGGGCGACCGGGCGTGCCGGCTCGCCGCCGCGACCTGGGCGGTACTGCGAACCCCGCAGCCGCGGCTGGCTGTCCGGGTCACCGCCAAGCTGCACAAGCTCGTCCGGGTGGCGACCGCCGAACCGGTCAGGTTCACCTCGGGGCCGCCGGCTGCCCGGCCCGCCGCCGAGCCCGGCGTGGCCGAACTGGATGTCCGGTCCCTGGCACCAGCGCAGCGCCACGAGAAGATCTTCGCCACCTACGCCGTCCTGACCCCGGGGCGGGGGTTCGTGCTGGTCAACGACCATGATCCCAAGCCGCTGCGCTACCAGTTCGAAGCGGAGCACACCGGCGACTTCACGTGGGAGCCGATCGAGCAAGGACCGGAGGTGTGGCGGGTTCGCATCGGCCG
>JAKAXG010000121.1 GCA_021827225.1 Actinomycetes bacterium
GGAGGTGGCCGACGAGCGCACGGCCACGGTGACGTCCGGTCCCAGGTCCCGGTAGGCGGCGGCGACCGCAGCGGCCAGGTCCTCGGGGAGGGAGGCGTCGCGGACCAGGGTCCGCAGCCGGACGCTCAGCTCGTTGAGGGCGACCAGGTCGTCGGGGTCGACGGTGGCCGCCGCCTCGCGCAGCTCGGCGCGGATGCCGCCGAAGTCCATGGCGGACAGGTAGGCGTCCGCCGTCACCACGAACCCGTCGGGGACGGGGAACCCGGCCGAGGTCAGCTCGCCCAGGTTGGCTCCCTTGCCGCCGGCCCGGGCCGTGTCCGACTTCCGTAGTTCCTTGAACCACATGACCGGTTGCATGGCAGACCTCCTCGAGGGTGGGCACCTCCATGTTCGGGCGGCCCGGCGGCCGGGCGGAAGGGCCGGAGGTCACCGCCGGCCGGCGCCAACGTGACGTCCGGCCCCGCCGGCCGGCGCCAACGTGACGTCCGGCCCCTGCCGGCCGGCGGGGCGGGGGTCCAGACTTGGAGGTGATACCAGCGGTCGCTGAGCGCCGAAAGGAGAGGCCGATGCAGCGCATCAGAGTGTCGGGCCCGGGAGAGGTGGCCGCCATGCTGCGCACCCTCGCCGACGGGGTGGCCGCCGGCCGCATCAGGATCGGCGACGACTCGGTGGCCTGCTCCGCCGACGTCAGCGCCGTGGTGGAGATGCCCGGCGCGGGCGGTGTCGGCCCGGCCGGCCCGGAGGAGGTCCGGGAGGTGTCGGCCCTGACCGTGTCGCTGCACCCGCGGGGGCAGGAGGGCCACCGTCACCTGGGGATCGAGCAGGAACTGACGCATCCCGGCGGCTGAAGCGGGTGCCGGCGGGGCGGCCGGTCAGTCGGCGCGCATCGGCAGCCGGGCCGAGTAGATGGAGTAGCCGTCGATGTGGCGGGCCACCAGGGTGGCGAGGAAGGTGGCGGCCATGACGGGGACGATCAGCCCGAGCCCGCTGTGGGTGAGCTCCACGACGAGGACCAGGCCGGCGAGCGGGGCCTGGATCGACGAGCCGAGCATGGCCGCCGCCCCTATCAGGGCGAAGGCCCCGACCGGTGACCCCGGCCACGCCAGCAGCCACAGGTGACCGGCGAAGCCGCCGAGCACCGCCCCGGTGCTCATGAACGGGGTGAACAGTCCGCCCGACGCCCCACCGCCCAGGCAGAGGGCGGTCACGAACGGCTTCAGGGCGAACAGGGCCAGGAGCAGGAGCAGGGTCCCCTGGCCGAGGAACGCCCGGTGGGCCATGTCCTTGCCGTTCCCGAACAGGGCCGGGTAGGCGATGCCGATCAGGCCCAGCACCGTGAACGCCCCCAGGGGGCCGACCAGCACCCACCGGCCCGAGAGGCGGTGGTGCGACACCCACCCGATGACCCGGATGTAGGCGCTGGCCACCAGACCGATCAGGGGCCCGATGATGAGCGCCCACACCAGCAGGGAGGTAGCGAATCCGTAGTCGGGAACGTTGACGTAGGTGGCGTGCTGGGGCAGGTAGATCCACGCCACTGCGGTGGCGATCCAGCTGCACGCCAGCGCCGGCAGCACGGCGGGTAGCGCCACCGAGCCGAGCAGCAGCTCGGCGGTGAAGAGGGCCCCGCCGAGGGGCACGTTGTAGACGGCGGCCAGGCCGGCCCCCGCCCCGCAGGCCACCAGCAGCCGGCGCTGCGCCTGGTTGAGGCCCAGCCAGCCGCTGGCCACGCTGCCGGAGACGCCCCCCATCAACTTCGGTGCCGACTCGCGCCCGATGGACGCCCCCATCCCGATCACGACCTCGGAGATGACCCCGGTGAGGAAGCTGCGACCCGCCGAGAGCCTGGCGTCACCGGCCCAGATCGCCTCGTCCACCTCGGAGTGGCCCTTCAGGTAGCGGCGCAGGAGGTACCAGGCGGGGCCCCCGAAACTGCCGGCGATCACCAGCGACACCACCCGGCGTGCCGCCGTCGCCCGCTCGACGTGGCTCTGGAAGTCCCCCGGCCCGGTTCCGAAGGCCAGATGCTCGAACCCGAACAGCACGACCATCATCAGGTCACCGAAGAGGCCGGTGCCGACGCCGGTGAGGATCAGGGCCAGCCAGAACCTGGGGGTGAGGGCCGCGTCGCCTTCCCCGGTGATGTTGGGCTGCTCCGTGGCCCCGCGGCCAGAGGGAAGTCGGCGCCTGAGTACCGGGGGAGGCACCCGGACCCGCCGCAGTCGGGCATCTTCACCGGGAGCGGATATGGGCCAACTCTACGCGGCGCTGGACGGCGCGACCAGGACCGGCTCCAGCGGGGGACCGACGCCGGCCGGCGGCGCCTCCGCCCCCTCGACGTTCAGTTGCGGGATGAGCCGGTCCAGCCAGGACGGCAACCACCAGTTCGCCCGGCCCAGCAGGTGCATCAGCGCGGGAACCAGCACCGTCCGCACGATGAAGGCGTCGATGACGATGGCGCCGGCCAGCCCGATCCCGAACTGCTTGATCACCACGTTGTCCCCCAGGGCGAAGGAGGCGAACACCAGGATCATGATCGACGCCGCCGCGGTGATGACCCGGCCGGTCGCCGCCTGGCCGACGGTGACCGCCTCCGAGGCGTCGCCGGTGCGCACCCATTCCTCGCGCATCCGGCTGACCAGGAAGACCTCGTAGTCCATGGACAGGCCGAACAGGATGGATATCAGCATGACGGGGAGGAACACCTCCACCGGGGCGGTCGCCGGTATCCGGAACAGCGAGTGCCCCCAACCCCACTCGAAGACGGCGTTCAAGATGCCCAGGGCCGCCCCCACGGACAGGAGGTTCATCACTGAGGCGATCAGCGGGACCAGCAAGCTGCGGAACACGGCCATCAGGAGCAGGAAGCCCAGCACGACGATGACCGCCAGGAAGAACAGCAGCTTGGAGGACAGCACGTGGGCGAAGTCGGTCTGGATGGCGGTGGTGCCGCCCACCAGGACGGTCACCCCGGTGCCGGCCGTGGCCCGGGGGATGACCTCGCTGCGGAGGCGGTGGAGCAGGACGCTGGTCTGGGCCGACTGCGGCCCGGTCGAGGGATAGAGGGTGGCTATGGCGACCCGGCCGCTCGGGCCCAGCACGGGCTTGGAGACCGAGACCACCCCGGGCTGGCGGGCCAGGTCGGCGGTGAGGGCGGCGAAGGCCGGCTCCGCCGCCGGGGAGGGCAGCTCACCGACGATCTGCAGCGGCCCCACGAACCCGGGCCCGAAGCCCCTGGAGAGCATCTGGTAGGCCTGGAGGGTGGTGGAGCCGGGCGGGTCGCTGCTGGCGCCGTCGAGGCCCAGCCGAAGGGTGAACACGGGCAGGGCGACGGCGGCCACCAGCAGGAGCGAGAGGGCCGCCGGCAGCTTCGGGCGACGCTCCACGAAGCGCGACCACCGGTACCAGGCCCCGGAGGTGCTCTCGTCGACGGGCCCGTGGCTGAGCAGGCGGGCCCGCTGGCGCCGGCTCAGCACCTTGGTCCCGAGGAATCCGAGCAGGGCGGGAAGCAGGGTGATCGACGCCAGCATGGTGAGCAGCACGGTGACCGACGAGCACACGGCCAGGCCGTAGAGGAACGGTAGGCCGAGGGCGAACTGGCCGAGCAGGGCGATGCACACGGTGAGCCCGGCGAAGAACACCGCCCGGCCGGCGGTGTTGACCGCCCTGACGACCGACTCCTCCACGGACTGCCCGTGCTTGAGCCCGCTGCGGTGGCGGGTGACGATGAACAGGGCGTAGTCGACCCCGACCCCGAGGCCGATGAGCACCCCGAGCATGGTGGCGAAGTCGGCGACGGGGAAGACGTGGCTGAGCAGGCCGGTGAGGGCGTAGCCGATACCGATGGGGATCAGGGCGGTGATGATGGGCAGGAAGGCGGCGAACAGCGCGCCGAACGCCACGCCCAGCACCACCAGCGCGAACAGGATCCCGGCGCCGGTGCTGCTGGAGCCGGTCGGAGCCTTGGCGTTCTCGATGTCGGGACCGGCGAGGGCTACCTGCAGCGCAGCGCTGCGGGCGCCGCCGGCGGTGGAGATGACCCGGTCGACCGACGCCTTGGGGACGCTCTGCGTCTGGGTGTCGAAGACCACGGTGGCGAAAGCCACCCGCCCGTCCCGGCTCACCTGCTCGGCACCCGCCGGCCCGTAGGGGCTCACCACCGCCCGCACGTCGGGGATCCGGGCGATCCGGGCGAGGGTGGCGGAGACCTGCGCCTCGACGGAGGGATCCCTGACCGTCCCGGTGGCGGTGGAGAAGACCACCTGGTCGGAACTTCCCGACGCCGCCCGGAAGTCGGCCTTCAGCAGGGCCAGCGCCCGGGCCGACTGGGTGTCGGGCAACCGGAAGCTGGACGAGAAGTGGGTGCCCACCACCCGGCCGGCGCCGACGGAAGCGACGAGGACGATCAGCCAGGCAGCGAGCACCGACTTGCGGTGCGCGAAGCACCAGCGTGCTAAGGCGGACAAAAAGGCCTCCGGGTGATCCTTGTTCGCGGGGATTGTGCCGCTCGGGGGGGGAATCGGGTCCCGGTCGCCCATCGCCGGGACGGCTCGAAGCTACCGGACCCCAGATCCTTTCGGGTCTCGGGAATAGTCTCGGCCGACGGCGGCGCCGTCTGGAGTGAGCGCTCTCCGTGAGACCGGACCGGGGACGGCCCGAACGGGTACCGTCTGTCCCGACACGAGCGCCGGGGGGAGGACGCCCGGGTGAGGGATGGGGACGGGGTGTTGAGCACGCGGGAACCGATAACGATCCTCCTGGCCGACGACGACGAGGACGACCGCGAGCTGACCCGGGAGGCGCTCCAGATGTCGCAGCTCTCGAGCGACATGCGGTTCTGCACCGACGGCCAGGACCTGATGGACTACCTGCGGCGCGAGGGTCGCTACTCGGACGGTTCGGTCCCCGCACCCCGCCCCGGCATCATCCTGCTCGATCTCAACATGCCGAAGAAGGACGGGCGGGAGGCGCTGGCGGAGATCAAGGCCGACCGGTCGCTGCGGCGGATACCGGTCGTGGTCCTGACCACCTCGAGTGACGACCAGGACGTGGTGCGGACCTACGAGCTCGGCGCCAACTCCTTCATCACCAAACCGGTCAGCTTCGCCGGGCTGGTCGAGGTGATGCGCACCTGGCAGAGCTACTGGCTGGAGTTGGTGCGACTGGCGGCACCACCCGAGAGCTGACCTCCGGGGCGCTCCGCCGGGGGCGCTCCGGAGGGGCGGCGCCGACCGTGCGGGACGGTTATCCTCTGTCTGCACGTTCTGCGCCACATATGGCAGCTTCCTTGCCGGATCGGTCGAGCCAGTGCCGGCGGCGGAAGTGCCAGGGTCATACGGGGGGACACGCTGTGAGGTTCAACCGAGCGCTGCTGGCCCTGATCGCGACCGGCTGCGTCGTGATGGCCGCGTTGACGGTGTTCGCCGTGGAGCTCAGCAACAACCAGATCCGCTCCCGGCAGGAGATCGAACGCCAGATCAGGGACCGGGCGGTCCTGGCCGCGGCGCTCATCGACAGCCTGTTCAACGCCAGCGCCCACGGCTACCAGACCCCCGGCCCGACCACTGACGCCTTCTTCTCCCCCACCGTCACGACCGCGGAGATGGACCGGCTGGTCGGGCAGAACACCTACCTGGCCGTGCTGGACTCCACCGGGCGGGTCATCGCCCGCTCCTCGTCGCTCACCGCCCCCCTTCAGGACCGGATGCTTTCGTCAGTGGCACTGTCGATGGTCCGCTCGGGCCGTCCGTACGGCTTCGGCAACGCGTCAGCCTCCGGAGCCAGCAGTGTCCTCGATTTCGCGGTGCCCGTGCACACGGTCTACGGGAACCGAATGGTGGTCGTCGGGTTCGCCCCCCAGGCCCTCGAGGCCCTGCTGGTCGCCGATCTGCGGGCGATCCCGGGCGTGAGCGGCGAGGCGAACTACATCGTCGACGGCAACGGGGTGGTCCTGGCGTCGGGCAGCCCGGAGGTCCCGTTCGGCTCGCGGGTCGCCCAGGCCGGGGCCCTGACCGCCCTCGGCGGCGGGTCGCCCGATCGCAACGGCACCTACTTCGAGCACAGGCATCTGGTGAACTCGACCTGGCAGGTCGTGCTGGCGGCCCCGGACCGGCCGCTGTTCGCCAGCGTCACCGGGATCCGTCAGCTGGTCCCCTGGCTGGTCTTCGGCGCCTTCGCTCTGATGGCGGCGGTGGCCCTCGTCCTGGGCTGGCGGGTGCTGAGGACCGCCGCCGAGCTGCAGGAGTCCAACGACCGGCTGGCCGGCGCCAACCGGGACCTGCTCGGGGCCAACACCGCGCTCGAGCAGCGGGCCGCCGAGCTGGCCCGGTCCAACGAGGAGCTGGACCAGTTCGCCTCCATCGCGTCGCACGACCTCCAGGAGCCGCTCCGCAAGGTCCGCACCTTCACCGAGCAGCTGAGCGTCACCGAGGGAGAGCGCCTCTCCGAGAAGGGGCGGGACTACCTGGCCCGGTCCAACGCGGCGGCGGAGCGGATGCAGAAGCTGATCGAGGACCTGCTGCGGTTCTCCCGGGTCTCCACCCAGGGTCGACCGTTCACGCCGGTCGACCTGGCGGAGACGGCCCGGGCGGTCGTCGACGATCTCGACTCGCAGATCGCCGAGACGGGGGCGACCGTGAGGATCGGTGACCTGCCCGCCGTCGACGCCGACCCGCTCCAGATGCAGCAGTTGCTGCAGAACCTGGTCTCCAACGCCTTGAAGTTCAGGCGGGAGGGAGTGAGACCGGAGGTGGAGATCGACGCGATCGTCGGGGATTCGACGGTGGCGCTGCGGGTCCGGGACAACGGCATCGGCTTCGAGCCCCGCTACGCGCAGCGCATATTCCGTATCTTCGAGCGCCTGCACGGGCGGAGCGAGTACCCGGGAACCGGGATCGGGCTGGCCCTGTGCCGGAAGATCGCCGACCGCCACGGCGGGACGATCACCGCCCACGGGGTCCCGGGGCGGGGCGCGACGTTCACCGTGATTCTGCCGCGGGTCCACGGGCAGGTGCGCCAGAGCGCGCCCTCCGACCAGGTAGCGGTCGCCGACCGGGCCCCGGCCGGTGCCTGAGCGGCGCGGGGAGAGGGACCGGTGATACGCCCGGCGACCGGTTGCGTGGCGGTGCTGCTCGTCGAGGACGACGAGGACGACTATGTCCTCACCCGTGAGATGCTCAGGAGCCAGGACCGGACCCAGTTCAGCCTGGACTGGCGCTCCAGCTACGACAGCGCCCTCGCCGTCATCGCCTCCTCGGATTACGACGTCTACCTGATCGACTACCGGTTGGGCGGCCGCACCGGCCTCGACCTGGTCAAGGAGGCGTTCAGCGGGCAGCCTCCCGGTCCGGTCATCATCCTCACCGGGCAGAACGACTACCAGGCGGACTCCGAGGCCAGCGTCTCGGGGGTGACCGACTTCCTGCTCAAGCAGGAGCTGACGCCCTACTCCCTGGAACGGTCGCTGCGCTACGCCCTCAGCCACCACCAGGCCATGCAGGACCTGGCCGCCAGCGAAGCCCGCTACGCGCTCGCCGCCCGAGCCGTCAACGACGGCATATGGGACTGGGATCTGCGCAGCGACCGGGTGTACTTCTCCCCCAGGTGGCACGCCCTGCTCGGCCTGTCGCCCGGCGCCCCCACCGGCACCCCCGAGGACTGGTTCTCGCTGGTCCACCACGAGGATCAGAGAGGCCTCCGGCTGGCCATAGAGGCGCACCTCAGCGGCCGCACCTCCCTCCTGCAGTTCAAGCACCGGATGCGCCACGCCGACGGATCCTGGCGGTGGATCCTCACCCGCGGCATCGCCGTCGACGACGCCGCCGGTGTCCCGGTGCGTCTGGCCGGCTCGCTCTCCGACATAACCGCCTCCCGGCGCACCGAGCGCCAGCTCGAGCACGACGCCCTGCACGATTCGCTGACCGGGCTGCCCAACCGGGCCCTGTTCATGGACCGTCTCGAGCGGGCCATCCTCCGGCACAGACGGAACCCCGACGCCACCTGTGTGGTGCTGTTCGTCGACGTCGACCGGTTCAAGATGGTCAACGACACGTTCAGCCACAGCGTGGGTGACCTGCTGCTCGTCGCGCTGTCCGGTCGCATCGCCGCCGAGCTGCGCCCGACCGACACCGTGTCGCGCCTGGCCGGCGACGAGTTCGCCGTGCTGCTCGACGAGGTGCCCGCCGCCGGGGCGGAGGAGTACGCCGTGGCCGTGGCCGGGCGGCTGCATTCCGCCCTGCGCTACGGGTTCAACGTCGACGGTCACCGGCTGTTCGTGAGCGCCAGCACCGGCATCGCCCCGGCGCGCGACCCGGTGAGCCCGGCCGACCTGCTCCGCAACGCCGACATCGCCATGTACGAGGCCAAGCACCGCGGCCGCGACCGGTACGCGGTGTTCGACGACAGCATGCACCGGCGCATCGTCGACCGCCTGGCTCTCGAGAACCTGCTGCGGGAGGTGATCGAGCAGTCCCTCATCGAGGTGTACTACCAGCCGGTGATCGACCTGGCCACGAGCCGGCTCTACGGCTTCGAGGCCCTGGCCCGCTGGCCGGCGGGATGGCCGGTCATCGCCCCCTCGGAGTTCATACCGATCGCCGAGGAAACCGGGCTGGTGGGCCCGCTGGGCCGGCACGTGCTGCTCACCGCCCTGTCCGACCTGGCCTCCTGGAGGGCGACCGGGCTGGTCGATGACTCCACCCGGATGAGCGTGAACGTCTCGGGCCGCCAGCTGGACGAACCCGAATTCCCCGACCAGGTGCTGTGGGCCCTGGGCGAGACCGGGGTGCCCGGGCGGCTCCTGCGGCTGGAGATCACCGAGGGCACCCTCATGCGCGAGCCGGAGCGGATGAGCCGCATAGTGGCGGAGGTGTGCACCCGGGGGGTGGGACTGGAGCTGGACGACTTCGGGACGGGGTACTCCTCCCTCACCGCCCTGCACAGCTTCCCCGTGGGGGCGTTGAAGATCGACCGCAGCTTCGTGGAGGCGCTCACCCTCGACGGTGACCCCATCGTCCGTTCCACGGTGGCGCTGGGCCACAGCCTGGGCCTCAGGGTGATCGCCGAGGGCATCGAGCACCCGGTACAGCTGCAGCGGCTGCGGGAGCTGGGCTGCGACCTCGGGCAGGGATACCTGTTCGCCCGGC
This sequence comes from Actinomycetes bacterium, assembly GCA_021827225.1. Next base: position 9,144 of record JAKAXG010000121.1, read on the forward strand.
CGGTGGCCGCCCGGGACATCGGCCGGCTGCTGCGGGGCTGGGGAGCAGCGCCCCCCTCGCCGGCCGTGACGGAGGACCGGCCGGTGGCGTAGGGCCCTCCCCGGCGCCGAGCCGGGCCGGGAGGCGGTGACTATGCTCACCGGTCGAGCGGTTGTGCCTCCAGCCGTGACACGGTCCGTCCGGGCCGGCCGTACCGTCAGA
>JAKAXG010000122.1 GCA_021827225.1 Actinomycetes bacterium
AACGTACGGTCGCAGGATCGGTGTAAAAAGGCCAGCAGGTCAGGTTCCGGAGCCGACACGCGCCGTTTGTGGTGTCACCAGGACAAAGAGTGGGCGGTGGCGTCAGTGAAGCTCCCGCCAGGTGCCGCCCACTGCTCGGCCGGTATGCGCGCCGAGGGCATCACCTCCACCCGGCCGTGGCGGCCCGGCAGCAGGAAATGCGCCACCCACGCCGCGGATCTCCCCCGCTGTAGTGCCACCGGCGCCGCCAGTACCAGTTGCCTGCCCTCCGGGCCGGCTGCGAGCAGGGTCGGGTGGCCGGCGATGCCGGCGGCGAAGGCCGCTCCGGGCAGGTTCAGGCTGAGGATTCCCGTGTACCCGCCCGGAGCCACCGGCAGGCCGGGTTCGTTCCCGACGATGGAGCTGCCCTGGCCGGCCGGGGTCCGGTCCGCGAGCGTGACGGTGAGCGTGACCGCGCTGTCGGGGCCGGCAGGCTTCACGGACCAGTCCGCCGACACCCCTAGATACGGGTCCAGCTTGTTGGCCCCCCGGTTGATCACGCTGACCATGACGTCGGAAGGCCCGGCCCGACCGGAGATGCCCCCGGCGGCCCAGTCGGATTCCAGAGCTGGCTGGGCCGACCACAGCATCAGGTGCCGGCCGGCTGCTGCCCGCTCCAGGGCGGTGGCCAGCTCGGCTCCGGGCACCCGGCGGTCGGCCACCGCCGACACCACGGACTCGGCCAGTGTCCCGAGCATCTGGCTGCGGGCGTTGTCGGCGGCCTGGCTGTTCACCCCCACGTACTGGTCGTGGAGGAGGAACTGCAGGGCATCGGACGCCCCTATGCGCCGGCCCCCGGCCTGCACCGGGCCGGTAGCGGCCAGCAGATCGGTGACGGCCTGGGTGTCGACACTGATGACCGCGTCGACGGGAGTCCCGGTGCGGGCCTGCCACATGCGGGCGGCGAGCGCCGCAGTGGTCGGGAAGTCCGGGGTGAGCCCCAGGTTGCGCCATTCCACGTTCGGCTCCAGCCAGCCCCATCGGGCGGCCAGGTTGCCGGTGAGGGCCGGCGGGGGGCCGGCCGGGTGCAGGTTGGCGGTCGGGGTGACCGCGCCCAGGCCGGCGTGACCCGACCGGAAGGTCATGATCCCGGCGTCCAGGAAGGCGCCTGATCCGGATCTCATCTCGGCGTTGTTGGCGGCGAGGAGCAGCACGGTGGAGGGGCCCTCGAGCAACCGGACCAGCCCGCCGGTGAGGGCCCCGAGGCGGCTCAGGCGGCTGTGCAGGCGGCTGAGGTCGGCGACCAGGGCGGCCCGGCGGCTGGCGAACCCCGGTACCGGGACCGATCCGCCGCCCAGGTCCAGGCCCTCGAGGGCGGCTGCCGCCTGGGCCGAGATGTCCGACACCCGGCGGAGCTGACCGACCCGGTCGGCTCTGGTGCCGGAGCGGAGCACGACCTCGATCCGGTCCAGCGCGGAGTGGACCACGGCCAGCACGTGGCTGGCGGTGCCGACCAGGTTGCGGACCTCCCGCAGGGCGGATCCGGCCGGCGGTAGGGCGCCGACGGGGGCCACCCACCAGGACCCGAGGTCCTTCCCGGCTGCAGCCAGCTCGGCCTGGGCCCGGCCGACCAGCGCCGGCAGCGAACCGGTCCCGAGCAGGGACGCGGCGGAGCCGGCCGAACCGGCCTGGGAGACGGTGGCCGCCGCATCCGACAACTGCTGGTAGGCGTCGCTCGACGCCATAGCGGCGGGGACGGCCCAGACCAGGAACAGCACGGCGATGGTGATGCCCACCGTCCGCCGCCGGGGTCGGCGGCTGGCCGGGATCCGGGGCGGCCCGGGCCGCCCGCGGGTCAGCGGCTCTTGCGAAACGACCACCGGCTGGCCCACGGTTCCCGGCGGCTCGGCGGAACCTCGGGAGCGGGCATCGGGGCGGCGGCCGGCGGCGTGCCGTCCTCCTCTTCGGGCGATTCCCGAATGTCGTCATCCGGCCCCCCAGCCGCCGGGTGGGGCCGTTCCGGAGTGGCCGGCTGGGCGCCGTTACGGCCACCATTTGTCACCATCGAGGCCCACATGGAAGGCGGCATGGGCGGCCGCACGGGATCCTGACCGCCGCTGGAAGGGGTTTGCACCGGCTCGGCCGGTTGCTCGTCCGGTTCCTGCGCGGGGAGCTGCGCGGCGGTGGATGTGATGCGCTCGACCTCGGCGGTCAGCCGGGCCAGGGCCGCCGCCAGCTCCGTCCGTCGCTTCGCCAGATCATCAGGCCGGGACTGGTCTTTCGCCGCCGGGCTGGCGTCCGCGGCGGCCCTCCGGGTCAGTTCGGCGGCCTCCTGCTCGGCCTTGCGGATGATCTCCGCGGCGGCCTGCTCAGCGGCCTGCCGTCGCTGCTCGATCGACTCCATGGCGGCCATCACGGTCTGCTTGGCCTCGGTGACGATTCGCAGCGCCTCGGAGCGCGCTTCGGCGATGACGCGGTCGGCCTCGGAGTCCCCCGGTGTGACCATTTGTGAGCTTCGTCCGCCCTCCATCCACCGTAGGTTACCGTGGCGATCCAGTACGGGCACAGCAGAAATCGACGCAGGAAAGGCCGGCCGGTGACCGCCAAGGAAGTGGGCAGGATCATCTGGCGACTCAAGGCGGTGGCCGCGGTCGCCTTCGTAGTTGTGATCGGGGCGGGGTCGCTCTTCCTCTCCCGCCAGGCGACCGTGTACCAGTCCCAATCCTCGATCGCACTGCTGCCCATCGGCAACGACCCCACCACTCTGTCGTTCTATCCGAACGTGGTCACCAACCTGCTGCCCACCTACGTCCAGCTGGTGTCCAGCCCCCAGTTCCTGACCCGGGTGGCGGGCCGGCTGCCCTTCCCCGAGTCGGAAGGCCGGCTGCGCCGGGCCATCAGCGCCCAGCCGGTCATGAACGCCGACGTCATCGACATCACCGCCCGGGCCGGCCAGCCGTCGTCGGCCCGGCTGATGGCCTCCGCCGCCACCGAGGAGTTCACCGCCGAGCTGGGCCGCAACGGCCTGGTCAGATTCAGCGAGTTCAGCGCCCCCCGCACCCCCTCCTCGCCGGTCTCGCCCCGCCCCTCGCTCGTGATGGGCGTCAGCGTGCTGCTGGGGCTGGTGCTGGCGGTGACCGCCGCCATCGCCTGGGACCGGCTGTTCGGCCGGGTCCGCAAGGGGGCCGACCTCACCGCCATCGGCGACGCTCCCGTCATCGGTGTCCTGCCGTTCGACCGCCGCCTGAAGCGGGGATCGCGCATCGTGGTGAACGACCCGGGCGAGCACGCCTTCGACGAGGCCATCCGCGGCCTGCGGACCAACCTGATCTTCTCCATGGGCGGCTCCGACGTGTCCATGGCTGCCGTGACCAGTGTCAGCCACCTGGATGGTAAGTCCACCCTCGTGGCCAATCTGGCGGCGGTGACCGCCGAGCTCGGGTTCCGGGTGGTGGTGGTCGACGCCGACATCTACCACCCGGCCCAGCACCGCATCTTCGGGGTCGGCAACGATCGGGGTTTCACCTCCCTCATACACGACAACGCGGCGCCGGCCTCGCTGCTCTGTGACACCGGCGTCCCCGGGGTGCAGCTCGTCCCGGCCGGGCCTCCGCTGCAGAGCCGGGCCCAGGAGGTCTCGCTCTACGTGGAGCGGCTGCGGGAGTTGCGCGGCCTGGGTGACATCATCATCGTCGACACCCCGCCCCTGCGGGCCAGCGCCGACATACCGCTGCTGGCCGCGGCGGCCCGGTCCACGGTTCTGGCCGTGCGGGCCGGCGGTACCAGCCTGCGCCAGGTGCGCGCCGCGGTGGAGTCCATCGACGCCTCGCAGAGCCAGCTTCTCGGGATCGTCCTCACCCAGAGCAGCGAGCCTGACGACCTCGGTGGACCCGTCGGCTACTACCTGGGGTACCGTCGCCAGACGTCGCTGGTGGCGCGCGGCCCGGTCGGCGGCAACGGCTCCGTCAACGGTTCCATGAACGGCAACGGTCACACTGGCCCCACCGCCATCACCGGCGCCGGCGGCTGACCGCCGGCGGCCTCCCCGGCCGAGGGCGAGGGACCGCACCGGCGGGAAGCACGCCAGCACCGCGGCGTACACGGACAGCGCCGGGAGGCCGAGACCGAACAGGCCGCCCCATCCGGGCCGGGACAGGGCCGGGACCCCGGCCCGCAGCGCGGCGACGGTCGCGACCATGGCGACCGCCCCGGCCCCGGCCGGAACCAGCCCCCGGCCCAGCGCGGCGGGCCCCGGTCCGCCCGCCCGGGCCAGGAGATGCAGGGCCAGCCCGGCCGTCGCCACCGCCACCGCCGCCTGGTCCGCGGAGACCACGCCGATCCCGCCGGATACGGTCGCGGCCAGGGCCGCGGCCAGGGCCACGAGATGCGTCACACTGATTGCCAGAACAGCGGCCGGCCGGCCCCTCACCTTCAGCCCCATCTGGGCCACCTGGCCGAGGCCGTAGGCCAGGCCGTAGAGGGCCAGGCCCCGCAGGGCCGGCACCGCCGGAGCCCATCGGGGGGAGAGCAGGACCACCTCGGGGGCGAGGAGGGCCAGGCCGGCGAACAGCGGCGTGCCGGTGTAGGCGGCGACCGCGATCACCCGTTGCATGGCGGCCGGCTGGTCCGGCCCGGCCAGCCGGCACAGGTACGGGTAGGCCGCTCCGGTCAGCACCAGGAACGTGGCCAGGTAGGGCATGTACGCCAGCCGGAACGCCAGCGAGTACTGGCCCAGGGGCCCGGCGCCGAGGACGTGGCCCACCGCCATGTAGTCCACGTTCAGCAGCAGGAGGTTGACCACGGCGGCGGCGCCCAGTCGGTGGCCGAAGCTGAAGATCTCCCGGGCCCGGTCGCGGTCCCAGCCCGGGAGGTGGCGGGGACCGAACACGTTGGCCAGCCCGAAGCCGAGCACCGCCTGGCCGATCTGGCCGGCGACCAGTCCCCACAGCGGCCGTCCGGTCAGTGCCAGGGCGACGGTCAACGCTCCGCCCGCCACCACCGGTACGGAGTCGGCGGCCACCCGCCGGCGGAAGTCCAGGGCTCGGCCCATCAGGGCCAGCGGTACCACCGCTGCGGCGTCGAGGGGCAGGGTCACCACGAACCCGCGCAACACCCAGCCCAGCCCGGTCATGTGGAACGCCCCTGCGATCAGGGGGGTGGCCATCCAGAACGCGACCGTGAGGGCCAGTCCGGCGCCCAGCATGAGGGTCAGCCCGGTGCGGGCCGCCCCGTCCACGTCGTCACGCCGGTACGTGAGGGCGTCTCCGACCCCGAAGCTGGTCAGGGCCTGCAGCACGTTCGACGTGAGGGCCGCCACCGCCACCACGCCGAACCGGCTGGGGGCGAGCACCGCGGCGAGGACCAGCACGACCACGGTGTGGGTCCCCTTCTTGGCCCAGGAGCCGGCCGCGATCCATCCGGCCCCCCTCGCCGCCCGGGAGGCCATGTCAGCCACGGATCGGCCCGGAAACCAACTGGTGGTAGCAGTCCCGGTAGGCCGCCGCCATGGCCTGCGGGGTCCAGGCCCGGGCCGCCCTGCGGGCCCCCGCGCCCAGGCGCGAGGCGTGGCCCGGGTCGGCCACGATCCGCCGGACGGCGGCGGCGATCCCGGCCCTGTCGCCGGGGGACACGAGCTCCGCCGCACCCGGGGGCAGCAGGGTGTCCAGCCCGGCCACCGCGGTGGCCACGACGGGTACGCCCAGGGACATGGCTTCGAGCAGCGCCATGGACAGGCCTTCCCTGTCGGATGTGGAGACCACGCAGCGGGCGCAGCCGAGCAGGGCGGCCACGTCATCGACCGGGCCGACGAAGCGCACCGGGCTCGCCGTCAGGTCGGCGCGCCTCTCGAGCTCGCGTCTCAGCGGCCCGAGGCCGGCCACCACGGCCTGGATCCCCGGGACCGCCGCGACCGAATCCATGAACAGCGGCCAGTTCTTGACCTCCTCCAGGCGGCCCATCCCCACGACCAGGGGGCGGTCGTCGAGTCCGAGCTGCCGGGCAACGGCGGCCCGCCGCCAGGCCGGGGCGGCGGGCAGCGCCGCCCCGTTGACGATGGTCGTGACCTGCTCCGGGCGCATGCCGGCGGCGACCAGGGCGTCCCTGACACCCGGGGCGCAGGCGATCACCCGGGCCCCGGTCAGTTCGAGCAGCCGCCGGGCCGGCCGGTAGTCCCGATCGTCGAGGCCGTGCACGGTGGTCAGGAGCCGGGCCGGGTGGCGGGCCGGTGTCAGGGCCAGACCGGCGGCGAGGGTGGCCCGGACGTTGTGGGCGTGGACCACCGCCGGCCGGAAGCTGCGGATGGCGGTGGCCAACGCCGGCACGGCGGCCAGGGTGGCCGCCGCTCCCCGCCGCTGTGGAGGTAGCCGCACGAAGCGGGCTCCGGCCTCCTCGACCGCCGCGGCCCACGGTCCGGGCGCGGCGGCCACCGCCACCTCGTCCCGGTCGGAGACGGCCCCGGCGACCAGTTCCAGGACGACCCGCTCGGCCCCGCCCCGGCTCATCTCGGCCAGCACGTGCATGACGCGCATCACCGGCGACGGCTTCCGACCTCGTGCCAGAGCTCGGCGTAGGCGTCGGCGACGCCGGAGATGGTGAAGCGGTCCCGGACCCGCGCCGCACCGGCGGCCCCCAGCCGGGCGGCCCGGTCGGGGTGGTCGGCCAGGTCCGCCATCGCCCGCGCCAGGGCGGAACTGTCTCCCGGCTCCACGACGATCCCGGCTCCTCCGGCGAGGACCTCCGGCACGCCGCCCACCCCGGAGGCCACGCACGGCAGGCCGGCGGCCATGGCCTCCAGCAGGGCCAGGGGCAGGTTCTCGTTGCGCGACGGCAGCACGAAGGCATCGGCGCGGGCCAGATGGGTGGCCACGTCGCGCTGCCATCCGGTGAGCTCCACCCGGCCGGCCAGCCCGGCTGCCACTGCCATCTCCCGGCAGCGGGCGGCTTCAGCCCCGTCGCCCACCAGGACCAGACGCAGCCGGGGCCGGGTGGCGGCCACCATCGCGAAGGCCTCCACCAGGCGCGGCACCGACTTGGCCGGGGCGAAGGACCCGACCGACACGAACACCTCCACCGGCCGCCCCGCCCTGTCCGCGCCCCTCGGCTTCCCGACCGCGGCCACCCCGTTCGGGATGACCCGGACCCGGGTCGGCGGAACGGCCATCCAACGGCGGGCGAAGCGGGCCATGGCCTCCGATGGTGCGACCAGGGCGGCGGCCCGCCGGCAGGAGAGTGCCTCGCCCGCCACCCGGGCGGTGTCGGAGGCCCGGACCCGGCGGGGCACCGGCCCGGCGGGCCCGGCGTTCCAGCCGGCGCAATGGTCGGGCACACCGTGGAGGGTCCGGGTGGCGACCGCCGGCCCGGCCGCGCCCAGCGCGGTCATCAGACCGGCCCGCCGGTCCTGGGCGTGCACCACGTCGGGGCCGAGCCGGGCCAGCAGGCGGCGTAGCTCGGCCCGGCCCCGACGGTCGCCGGCGGAGCGGACCGTCACCGGATGGAAGTGGCCATCGATGCGTCCGGCCCCGATCGCCGGTCCCGGACCGATCACCAGCGGCTCCACCCCGCGCGGCCGGTCCAGCAGCTCGCGGGCCAGGTCCACGGTTGCCTCCACCGGTCCACCCCGGTCCTGGGTGAGCAGCAGGGCCACCTTCACGGCCGGGCCACCGGCTCCCGGCGCAGACGGTCGGCCACGGCCAGCAGGTTCAGCCCACCGTTCAGGGCCGCGGCGAAGGTCGAGAGCGGGAACTCCTCGGAGAAGTGGCGGGGGATGCGCAGGGCCGCAGTGGCCGGGCGCATCCATCCCCGCCGGGTGGTGACGGCGTGCCGGTAGCCCGCCGCCGCCACGGCTGCCACCACCCGGTCGTCGTGGTGGCCGGCAGGGTAGGCGAATGACACCACGGGCTGGCCGAGCAGGTCCTCGAGGTCCTCCCGGCTGCCGCGCACCTCCGACTCGAGGCGGCGGTCCCCGCAGGCCCGCAGGTCGCAGTGCGTGCGGGTGTGGGCGCCCACGGTGACCCCCTCGGCGGCCATCTCCAGCAGCTGGCGCCGGTCCAGATAGCCGGGCGTGCCCAGCAGGCGGCTCGGCACGTAGATGGTGGCGGGCAGGCGGAGCTCTGCCAGGACCGGGAGGGCGTTGGCGTGGTTGTCGGCCCAGCCGTCGTCGAAGGTGAGCACCACGGCCCGGCCCGGGATCGCCTCCCGGGCCGCGGCCAGCTCGATGACCGGCAGGCGGTCCCGCCGGCCGGCCAGGAACGCCATCTGGGCGGAAAAAGTGGACCGCCGTATGGCCAGCGGGTGCCCTCCGTCGTCGACCCTGTGGTAGCCGAGCACCAGGGCCCTCCCGTCAGCGGGCCGGGGCAGGCTTCCCCAAACGCGGCACAGGCCCCGCGATGTCCGTCTCATTCGCCTGCTACCGGCGGGTGGCGTCCGGCCAGCGGAGCGAGGGGTGAAACCACGGCCGGATCCGCTCGCCGCGACCGGCGGCGCCCTCCCCGCCGAAGACCCCGCGGTTGGCCCCGGCCGCGGCGGCCACCGCCGCTGCTGTCACCCCGGCCGGCGCCAGCACCAGCGTGGTGAACGGCAGCTCGCCCGGCAGCAGGGACGACGCCCAGCCGTCACTCGACGCGCTGCAGCTGTCCACCGGACCGTCACCCCACCCTCCGCTGCGGGTCAGCTCCCAGATCAGCAGATGGCCGGGGGAGAACCGGCTGTAGGCGGGGTCCCAGCCGATCTTGAACAGGAAACGCTGTCCACCTGCGCTGAAGCCGGACACCATGGCCACCGGGTGTCCTCCGGCCTCCAGGGCGGCCAGGCGCAGGCCCGGGATGTCCCGGAGGAAGCCGGCGTGCCCGGGCCGGCGCAGCAGAGCGGTACCGGCCCGTCCCTTCCACCCGGCGGCCTCGAGGCGGAGGAACCGCTCCAGCGCGCCGGGCTGCCCGCTTCGGTCCACCATCCGTACCTCCCCTCCCGTCGCCGCCGCCAGCTCCCGCCGGGCCCGGGCCAGGCGGCGCCGGCGGTGCCCGCTCACGCCCGGCGCTTCGCCGGGCGGCGGCGACCAGCCGGAGCGGCGGAACCGCTCCCAGACCACCAACCTGCGGCCGGAGCGAGCGGCCGCCTCGCGGATCACCGGTACCAGGGGAGAGTCCTCCCGGACCCATTCGAAGACCACCAGTCGCCGGTCCGGAAGGCAGGTCAGCGCCCGGGCAAGTGAATCGCCTTCGGCGTGGCGCCCGACGGGAGGCGCGCCGGCCAGGGAATAGAGGTGAACCCGGGTGGTGAGCGCCGGCCAGGGCAGTGCCCGCCAGAACGGGCGGGCCCGCACCGGTAGGCACACCTGCATG
>JAKAXG010000123.1 GCA_021827225.1 Actinomycetes bacterium
TCCGATCTCCAGTTCTGGGCCCGGGTGGCGAAAGTCCTTGCCACCTGGGGCTGGCCGAGGTCCCGGGCGAAGAGGGCGATGGCATTGTCCGCCACGTTGTACTCCTCCTGCGTGGAGACCGGCCCGTAGAAGTTGCAGCAGCCGTAGGTGCCGTTGATCGGCAGGTATCCGTCGGTCTTGTAGTAGCTGAGACCGGGGCGGATGTTGTTGGGGTTGTCGGCTTCGGCCTGCATGTCGGCCAGCGCCTGACCGGTGTCGAAGTTGGTGGCCCCGAAGGCGTAGGCGCCGGCGATGATCCCGTCGGCCGGGTCGCCGACCATGACGTAGGACTCGCCGTTGTTCTCGGCCCACTTGGGGAACTGCCCGCTCTGGGCGTAGTCGTTCAGCATCGACGAGACGATGTCGCTGGTCCGGCGGGGTGCGACCACCGCCTCGAGCTCGACCGCGCTGCGGTAGATGTCCCAACCGGAGTAGTTGGCGTACTGGGCCGTCTGCGGTGAGGCCACGGTGTGCACCTTGCCGTCGAAGCCCATGTACTGGCCGTTGACGTCGCTGAAGACGTTGGGGTGCATGAGGGAGTGGTACAGGGCGGTGTAGAAGACCGCCTGGTGGTCGGCGCTGCCGCCCGCTACCTGGATGCGGTCGAGCACCCGGTTCCACGCCTGGTGGGCCGCGCTGCGCACCGTCGGGAAATCCCAGCCCGGGTCCTCGGTGCTGCGGTTGAGAGCGGCGTTTGCTGCGCTCACGTAGGAGATGCCGACCTTGGCCTGCACGGACCGGTTGCTGGCTGTGTCGAAGCTCACGTAGTCGCCGGTGCCGCCCGTGGTCCATGACCCGGTCGAGGCGAAGGGCCGGTTGAACACCATGTCGAAGTACAGGGTGTAGGTGTTGCGGGCCCCGCAGAAGTACCCGGTGGTCACCGAGCCGGCGACCTCGGTGGGACTCACCACCTTGAAGGTGCTGGCGGTCACCCGGGTCTGACTGTCCGACAGCTTGAAGAGCAGATTGCCGGTGGCGGACCCGCTGGGGAAGCCGAACTGGGCCATGCCCGAGCGGGTGGTGGTGGTCAGCTGCGTGTCCACCCCACCGGCGTTCAGCTGGTAGTAGCCGGGGGTGGCGGTTTCCTGGCTGTGGTCGAGCGGCTCGGTGGTCCCGCCCGGGTCGGTGCCGACCGCGCCGGCCGTCGGCAGGATCGGGATGTCGCCCTCCGCCCGGCATCCCGGGCCGGAGAGGTGGGTGAGGCTGTAGCCGATGATGGACTTGCTGTTGTAGTCGTAGCCGCCGCCGTCGGGCCGGTTGGTGGTGTCGGGGCTCCACTGGATCATGCCGAACGGGGCGTCGGCGCCGGGGAAGGTGTCGCCCCCGTTGGTGGTGCCGATGAACGGGTTGACCGCCCCCGCCGGGTCCGTGACGTAGGCCGGGGCGGCGGCGGCGTCGGGCGCGGATCCCAGAGCGGCCGGTACCAGCACCATTCCCAGCGACGCTCCGATCATGGTCCCGGCCGCGGCCACGGGCGCTCGCCGGCGGCGTCGGCCCGTGAGGCGCCCGCCGGGCGTCCCTGACGTCGGGTTCGATGGCATCTTTTCCCCCTGTCGGTTGGGGAAGGCGGCAGGCATGGACGCCCGGCCGGGCTCCCATCCCCCCGACCCCGGTGTCCCCCCGGGGCCCCCGCCGTTCCTGTGTGGTGTTTGCTTGACAACGTTGTCAAGTCAGATCCGAACAGTATGGGCCGATGGACAGTTTGTCAACGGAGGAAAAAAAGTCCAGCCCGTACTGGCATTTGCCGCTCCCTGGGGCCGGCCGATGCGGCTCGTGCCTGGACCGCCCGGCGCGACCGGTCCTTGACAGGTCTAGATAACGTTGTCAGGATCAGTGGACAAGACCCCGGAGCGCCGGGGGAGCGGTGGAAAGGGGGGATCCGGGATGGCTGATGGGCGACGACGCACCCCAGCGGGTGCCACAGCCGGCGTGGGGGCCGGCGGGCTGGACGGCTCTCCGGGCCGGCCCCGCCCGACCATCCGGGATGTGGCGGCCGCGGCCGGGGTCAGCCTCAAGACCGTCTCACGGGTGTTGAACCACGAGAGCGGGGTCTCCGCCGCCACCGGGGAGCGGGTGAGGGAGGCCGCCGCCCGCCTCGGCTATCACCGCGACGAGGCGGCCGCCAACCTGCGCCGGCTCGACCGTTCGACCCGCCTGCTCGGCGTGGTCACCGAGGATCTGGGCAACCCCTTCTACTCGATGCTGGCCCGGGCGGTGGAGGACGTGGCCCGGGCCCACGGCTACCTGGTGATGGTGGCATCCTCCGACGAGGACGCCGAGACCGAGCGGGAGGTGCTACAGGCGCTGTGCACCCGCAGGGTGGACGGCCTGGTGGTCGTTCCCACCGGGACCGATCTGGCCTATCTGACCCCCGAGATCGCCTCCGGTACCGCGGTGGTGTTCGTGGACCGTCCCGCCCTGGACGGACAGGTGGACTCGGTGGTGGCGGCCAACGTGGAGGGAGCGGTCCGGGCGACCGCCCACCTCCTCGGCCAGGGGCACCGCCGCATCGCCCACCTGGGTGACGATCCCCGCATATTCACTGCGGCGGAGCGCTACCGGGGTTACTGCGAGGCCCTGTCCCAGGCGGGGGTGGAGCTGGATCCGGGCCTGGTCCGCCGGGGTCCCCACGACATCGAGGCCGCGGCCGACGCCGCGGCCGAGCTGCTGGCCGGCCCCGACGGCCCCACGGCCATCTTCTGCGGGAACAACCGGCTGACCGTGGGGGCGGTGAGGGCCCTGCGCCGGCATCCGCACCCGGTGGCGCTGGTGGGTTTCGACGATTTCGAGATGGCCGACATGCTCGACCCCGCGGTCACCGTCGTGGCCCAGGACATCGACGCCCTCGGGCGTACCGCGACCGAGCTGCTCTTCCGCCGCATCGGCGGCGACACCCGCCCGGCGCAGCGCATCATGCTCGGCACCCGGCTCATCCCCAGAGGCTCGGGGGAGGTCCCGCCGTGGCGGTAACTGCCGGGGCCGACCTGCTGGAGCTGGCTCCCAACCGGCCCCGCCAGTTCTACCGGGGCGGTGCCCGGGGGGCCGACTTCCGGGGGATGGCCGCCGAGGACGCCTACCGGCCGGAGGACTGGCTGGCCTCCACCACCACCCGCTTCGGGCGCAGCCGCGACGGGCTCACCGTCCTGCCCGGCGGCCGGGCGCTGCGCGACGCGGTGAGCGCCGAGCCGGAGTGGTGGCTGGGCTCCGCTCACGTGGCCCGCTTCGGGACCGACACCGCGATGCTGGTGAAGCTCCTGGACGCGGCCGAGCGCCTGCCGGTCCACCTGCACCCCACCCGGGCCGCTGCCGGTCGCCATCTGGGCTGCGTGCACGGCAAGACCGAGGCATGGGTGGTGCTGGACACCGCGGGCCCCGGCTCCAGGGTGTGGCTCGGCTTCCGCTCCGACGTGGCGGCGGAGGACCTGGCCCGGTGGGTCGCGTCCCAGGACACCCCGGCCATGCTGGGATGCCTCAACGAGATCGCGGTCGGGCCGGGCGACACCGTCCTGGTACCCGCCGGCGTGCCCCACGCCATCGGCCCCGGGGTGCTGTGCCTGGAGCTGCAGGAGCCGACCGACTTCTCTTTGAATCTCGAGTGGGCCGGCTTCGAGCTGGAGCCCGGGGACCGGGGCCAGCTGGGGCTTCCGGCGGACCTGGTTCTGTCGATGGTCGACCGGCGCGGTATCGACGCATCCCGCCTGGAGTCCCTGCGCAGCAGCAGGCCGTCGGGCGTCGATGGCGTCGAGGAACTGTTCCCCGCAGAAGCCGAACCGTTCTTCCGGGCCACGCGGGTGACGGTGGCGGGGGAGTTGGAAGTGCCCTCGTCGTTCTCCGTGGTCGTGGTCCTCTCCGGCGACGGCACCGTCGAGGCCTCCTCGGCCGGGACCGCTGCGGTCCGGCGGGGTAGCTGCATCCTGGCGCCCTGGGCTGCCGGGCCGCTCACTTTCAGAGCCCACCGGGGCGGAGATCTGCAGGCGGTGGTCTGCCGGCCGCCCGCCCCCGAGACACCTGGGGAGGGTCATGGCTGAAATGCAGACGGGGGGCGGCCCCCGACCCGTGCTGGAGGGTCGCGGTCTGGTCAAGACCTACGGGCACGTCCGGGCCCTGCGGGGGGCCAGCTTCACCGCCTACCCCGGCGAGGTGGTCGCCCTGGTCGGTGACAACGGAGCCGGCAAGAGCACCCTGGTGAAGTGCCTCTCCGGGGCCGAGCAGCCCGACGGCGGGGTCATCGAGGTGGACGGTCGCCAGGCGTTGCTGGCGAGCCCGACCGCTGCTCAGTCCCTCGGTATCGAGACGGTGTACCAGGACCTGGCCCTGGCCACGGATCTGGACGGCGCGGCCAACGTCTTCCTCGGTCGGGAGATGCTGCGGCCCGGCCTGCTCGGCCGCCTCGGCGTGCTCGACAAGCGCAGCATGCGGGAGCGGTCCCGCCAGGCTTTCGCCGAGCTCGGGGTGGACCTGCAGGACGCCACCGTGCCGGTGGCTTCCCTGTCGGGCGGGCAGCGCCAGAGCGTGGCCGTGGCCCGGGCGGTGGCCTGGGCGTCCAAGGTGGTCTTCATGGACGAGCCGACCGCCGCCCTGGGGGTGGTGCAGACCGGCAAGGTCCTCGAGGTGATCCGCCGGGTCCGCGATCGGGGCATCACCGTGGTGCTCATCAGCCACAACATGCCCCAGGTGCTCGAGGTCGCCGATCGCATCGAGGTGCTGCGGCTGGGGTCCCGGGTGGCCCGGTTCCGGGCCGCCGAGGTGGGCGTTGAGGATCTGGTGGCGGCCATGACCGGGGCTCTCACCCAGGAGGACGCAGCATGACCGACACCGCCCCGGCGGCCACCCCGCCGGCCATCGAAACCTCGGCGCCCTCCGCCGCCCCCGGCCGTCTGACGGGGGTGCGGGGCCGGGTGTTCTCCTCCACCAGCCCGGTGTGGATCTTCCTGGTCCTGCTGGTCATCTCCGCGGTGTTCAGCGGGGTGAAGCCCCAGCAGTTCCTCTCGTCGTTCGACATCCGCAGCATCTTCATCAACGCCTCGGTGGACCTGGTCATGGCTGTGGGCATGACATTCGTCATCATCACCGCCGGCATCGACCTCTCGGTGGGCTCGGTGCTGGTGCTGTCCGGCGTGGTCGCCATCAAGACCATGGACCTGATGTCCCCCCGGGGGTCGGCTCTGGGGGCCGGGTGGGGGGTCATCACGCTGGGCCTTCTGGCCGGGATGGCCGCCGGCCTGGTTTGGGGCTTCCTCCAGGGGGTCATCGTGGCCCGGGCCAAGGTGCCCCCGTTCATCGTGACCCTGGGGGGCTTCGGGGCGGCCCTCGGTCTGGCCCAGGTGTTCACCAACGGGGTGGACGCCTCGGACGTCCCGACCCGGCTGGGCAACAGCATCGGCAACGGCTCGGTGGGGCCTTTCCCCTGGATGGTGGTGATCGCCGTGGTGGTGGCCCTGCTGGGTGGCCTGGTGCTCAACACCACCCGCTTCGGCCGGTACACCTTCGCCGTCGGCTCCAACATCGAAGGGGCCCGTCGCACGGGTATCGACGTCAACACCCACCTGATCAAGGTCTACGCCCTGATGGGGTTGCTGTCCGGCCTGGCCGGTGATCTGAGCCTGGCCCACTTCACCACCACCACCCTGGCCTCGCACAATAATGACAATCTGACTGTCATAACAGCGGTGATCCTGGGTGGAACCAGCCTCTTCGGGGGGGTCGGCTCCATGTTCGGGACCGTGGTCGGGACCCTCATTCCCGTGGTGCTCGACGCCGGTCTGGTGATCGTGGGGGTGCAGACCTTCTGGCAGGGGGTGGCGGTGGGGGTGGTACTGGTCCTCGCCGTGTACGCCGATCAGCTGCGCCGGCGGGGCGGATCCCGGCGCGGCGGCTGAACAGCAGCGACGGGGGGCTCGGGCCGGCGGACCGCCGGACCGGCGCGAGCTGCGGTGGTCCCACCCGGGGCCCAACGGCGGAACGGGCGACAAACCGAAAAGGAGACAACCATGATGCAGAAGAGGTTCATGACCGCGGTCGCAGCCACCGGGATGGCCGCCCTGGCGGCCGCCGGATGCGGGTCGAGCAGCAAGGGGGCCACGGCGGCCACCACAGCTCCGACTACAGGCACCACCTCCGGGGCGGCCACCAGCGCCACGACCCTCCCGCCCGGCGCCCCGCCTGCGGGGGTCGGGCAGGGCAAGACCCTGGCCCTCATCCAGGGGACCAAGAGCGACCCGTTCTACATCACCATGGCATGCGGGGCCCAGGCCGAGGCCAAACGCCTGGGCGCCACCATCAACGTCCAGGGTCCCGACACCTTCGCCCCGGCCCCGCAGATCCCCATCGTCAACGCGGTGACCGCCAGTCACCCCGACGCGGTGCTGATCGCCCCCACCGACTCCCAGGCTCTCATCGCCCCCATGCAGCAGATGAAGGCCGCCGGGATCAAGGTGGTGCAGGTCGACACGACCGTCAAGGACAGCTCCATCGCGGTGTCGTCGATCAGCTCCAACAACATCGAGGGGGGCCAACTGGCGGCCAAGACACTGGCCGGACTGATCGGCGACAAGGGATCGGTGGTGGTCATCAACGAGTACCCCGGCATCTCCACCACCGACGCCCGGGCCCAGGGCTTCGACCAGGCCATGAAGGCCTACCCGAACATCCACGTCCTGCCCATCCAGTACGACCAGGACGACTCCAACAAGGCGGCCTCCCTGGTCAGCTCGGTGCTGGCCGCGCACCCCGACCTGTCGGGCATCTTCGCCATCAACACCCTGACCGCCCAGGGCGTCGGCACCGGCCTGCGCCAGGCCGGCGCCACCGGCCGGGTCAAGACCGTCGGCTTCGACGCCGGCCCGCAGCAGGTGCAGCAGCTGCAGAGCGGCGTGGTTCAGGCCCTGATCGCCCAACAGCCCTACCTGGAAGGGGTGGACGGGGTCGACCAGGCCGTCGACGCCCTCACCGGTCGACCCGTCACCTCCCAGATCGGCACGAAGCTGGTGGCCATCACCCGGTCCAACCTGTCCTCGATGGGCTCGTACCTGTACAAGGGCTCCTGCTGACAGCCCCCCGTCCCTCCCGGCCCGGCTCGGCCCCGGGCCGGGAGCGGCGGGCTGGAGGGATCAGTCGGCGCCCGGCCCGTTGAGTGCGATGAGCGCCCGGTGCAGCCCCTGGCTGGCCTCGCCGAAGCGGACGGCCGAGTCGGCCTGACCGCCCGTGAGGGCGTCACGCCACAGGGCGTCCACGGCCCGGCTGGCCTCTCGGAGCAGCACGAGCAGGCTCGCGCCGGAGTTCTCGGGCATGGCGGGGCGCCACCTCACGGATCCGTCCAGCACATCGACAGTCTTCACGGGTAGAAGGTTCCTTGTCTCTCGATGGATCTACGACCCTGCGCTCCCACGGGCCCGGTGCGCCGGTGAACCCGACCGGTGGGGCGGCCGGCCTGTATCGGATGCATCGACACTACGGAGAGGCCGGGACCGGGGGCAGGGCCAAAGGTCACATATCGACCCCGAGCCTGGCGATCACTGCCCTGGCGGCCAAGTTTTCCGTTAGGCCCTTGTTCGGCCGGGCCGGGCGAAATATGGTCCGCTACGAGGCCTAACCGGCCGGGATCGAGCACAGCTGGGGGTGACGGCAAGTGGACCGGTCTGAGTTGGCCGAGCTTCTGTTCAACCGGATGTTCGCGGTGGACCTCACGTTGCGCCGCGTGGCGGGGTCGGCGGCCCCCCAGATGGTGGCCGACCGGGTCGAGGCGGCCATCGAGGAGATCGACGCCGCCATCTCCGACGTGTGCCGGGCCGCTCCGGCGGTACCGCTCGGCCGGTGAGCGCCCTCCAGTAGGGCCGAAGTCCTCCGGTGCCCGGGACCGGCGCGTCCTACCGTTGCCGGTTGTGGCCGATCTGGACCTGCTGGACCTGCTCTCCGGGGATCATTCGAACCTGCTCGATGAAGAGGAGCCGAGCGTCCACACCATCTCCCAGCACCTGGCGGTGGAGCGGGAACTGCTCTACCCGGTCATCCGCCACCACCTGCCCGGCGGCGACGCCCTGGTCGATCGCCTGCGGCACTCCGAGCGGCGGCTGGAGGAGTTGCTGGGCGCGCTGGAAGACACCCCGTCCGAAGCCACCCGCAGCGGCGTCCGGCGCGCCGTGCGCCGGCACGTATCCCAGCAGGATCGGCTGTTCGCCCGGCTGAAGGCCGAGATCCCGCCGGCCGCCCTGGTGAGGCCTGTGGGCACCGTCCCGCTCAGCCTCGGGGGGGCACCCACTCATGGTCATCCGAGCCTGGCCGAGGGTGGCCCCGCCGGCGAGATCCGCGAGGACGTGACCAGCGTGGCCGACCGTCTGCGTGACCGCTTCAGCAGCGGTGAGGCGCCGGTGTCGGGTTAATCGGCCCGCCGCAGCTCGGCCTTCAGGTGGTGGGTCATGGGCTGGCCCACCGCGGCCATGGCGAGCGAGTACCTGAGCACGTCGCCGTCCATCTCGAACTCCCGCTCGACGGCCAGCACCTCCTTGGCGGTTCCGGTCCGACCCACCGAGCTGGAGCGCAGGGAGAGCTTCCGCCCCTCCAGCCAACCCTCCTGCACCTCGGCGATGCCGGTCGGATGGGCCAGCACCAGCTCCACCAGCCCCGGCCGCGGTACCCGCCAGAACCCCACCTCGGAGTGCAGCGGCCGGCCGTCATCGGCGTGGCTGGTCCTCTGCGAGTACGCCAGGAACGGCCTTCCGCTGTGGGCGAAGGTGACGGTCTCGTCGTAGGCGAACGCTTCGATGGTGGGGTATTCACCCAGACCCCGCCCTGACCACGTGCCGACCAGCCAGGCGAGCGGTTCCAGATCGGGGTGCAGGGCGATGGCCATCCCCGCAGCATGCCACTGCGGGGCCTCGGTGGTCAGCCTCCGCCGCGGCGCAGCACCGCACCCTCCCAGCCGTCCAGGCTGAGCATCTCGGCTGGGCTGAGCTCGGCGTAGCTGCCGGCCACGTGGCGCCACTGGCCGGGAAGGAGGCCGGCCACCAGGAGGGTGCCGTCCGGGCGGAGCACCCGGGAGCAGTCGGCGCCTATGGCTGCGTGGGTCCCGGCCGTGACGTTGACCAGCACCAGGTCCGCGCTGGCCGCGGCCAGCTCGCCGGCGGGGGTGGTGGACACCCGGACCCGGTCGGCGACACCGTTTCGAGCCGCGTTCGCCTCGCTCACCGCGACGGCCGCCGGGTCGATGTCCACCGCGGCCACCGACCGGGCCCCCAGGCAGGCCGCGGCCACC
>JAKAXG010000124.1 GCA_021827225.1 Actinomycetes bacterium
TCCGATCTCAGCCCGGCGCCGGCGCCGAGCAGCTCGCCGGTGAGGATGAACCCGTAGATCCGTGACCTCTCGGCGGCCGGGAAGAAGTCGCCGGTGAGCGATCCCACCGCCGGTCCGGCCGTGGCGGTGACCGCCCCCAGGGCCAGGCGGACCAGCAGCAGCATGACGAACGAGTTGGCGAAGCCGCTCACCGCCTCGGCTGCCGACCAGACGACGATGCTGATGGACAGCAGGCGGACCCGCCGGGTCTTGTCGCTCAGCACCCCCATGGGCAGCGTGGCCGCCGCCCCCACCAGCGAAGCGACGGTGGAGAGGATCCCGATGTCCAGGTTCCCTATGCCGAAGGATGCTTCGAGCTGGGGCGCCATGGCGCCCACCGCTCCCTTGTCGGCGCTGTCGAGGGCCAGTATGAGGGCCAGGATCACGATCACCCGCCGGCGGGCCGGGCCCCCCAGCTTGTCGGTCATGGTCTCGGCGCCGGAGCGGGCCCGCTCCACCAGCCAGTCGGGCAACCGCTCCTGCAGCCGGCCCAGGTGGCTAGAGGTCACGGCCGCCCGCCGGCGTGACTACCAAACACACGATGAGAAATCTCCGCTCGATCCACTCGGCCGGGGCCTCCACCCGGCCTGGGCCATCTACCCGGCCCCAGCCCGGTGTCACGGGGGTGCCACGTTAGGAATCCGCGGCAGGGGGAAGGTCGAGCAGGTGACCAACGCACCGATGCCGCCCACCGAACCGGATCAGCTGGAGGACGGAGCCGGCCGGCTCGGCGGCCGGAGGCGGGTGGGGCCGGCTCCGATCGGGTAGGCAGGCTCGTTGCATCCCGCAGCCGTCGGCGCCGGCCTCGGCGGTGCGCTGCTCATCGCCGTGGGCTTCGTGCTGCAGCAGAAGGCGGCCGAGCAGGAGCCGGCGGACGAGCGTCTGTCGTTCCGGCTGCTCGGTCAACTGCTGCGCCGCCCCATGTGGCTGGGCGGCATCGCCGCCATGGTCTGCGGCCAGCTCCTCGGAGCCGCCGCCCTCGACCGGGGCAGCCTGGCTCTGGTGGAGCCGATCATGGCCACCAACGTGCTGTTCGCCCTGCCGCTCTCCGCCGTGTGGCACCGTCGCCGCCTGGGCCGGCGCGAGTGGGTGGGAGCGGTGGCGCTGATCGCCGGGCTGGGGGCGTTCGTCGCCGCCGGCGACCCTTACGGGGGTAAGGCGGACCACCTGCCCTGGCCGAACTGGCTGATCGCCATGGGCTCCATCGCGGCGGTCACGGCGCTGGCGGTGAGCCGGGGGCGACGGGCCGCCCCGTATCGGGAAGCCACCTACCTGGCTGTCGGGGCGGGGGTGCTCTACGGCCTGCAGGACGCCCTGACCCAGCGCACCGAGGTCGGGTTCTCCTCGGGGGTGCTGGGGGCCCTGGCCTCCTGGCCGCCGTACTTGCTGGTCGGGGTGGCGGTGGTGGCGCTGCTGCTCAACCAGTCGGCGTTCGAGGCCGCTCCCCTCGACGCCTCCCTGCCGGCCACCACCGTGGCCGAGCCCCTGACCGGTATCGCGTTCGGTGTCGGGGTCTACGGGGAGCACCTGTCCCTGCAGTGGCCGCTCCTGGCCGTCGAGGTGGCCGGGGTGGCGGCCATGATCGCCGGGGTGGTGCTGGTGGCCCGCTCGCCAATAGTCACCATGGCCGGCGGCGGCGCGGCCCGCGACGGTGGCGGGGATGGGGGAGGCCGACCGCCGGGCCGGGCTCCGAAGGGCTAGAACTTCAGGTGCATGTCGGAGGGAAGAGTGCTTTTCGTGTGCACCGGCAACCAGTGCCGGTCGCCGATGGCGGAGGCCATGCTGCGGCGCGCCATGGCCGACCGCGGCCCCGTGGAGGTCGCCTCAGCCGGGACGGCCGGTGACGGCACTCCTCCCCCCGAGCACGCCGTGGCCGTCATGGCGGAGGTCGGCCTGGACATCGCCGGGCGGCCGAGCCGCCGGCTGAGCGCCGCCGATCTCGCCGACGCCGACCTGGTCATCGCCATGAGCCGACAGCATCTGGTGGACGTGGCGACGGTCCACCCGCCGGCCTGGGACCAGGCCTTCACGTTCTCCGACCTGCTGAAGCGCGGGACCGCCGCCGGCGGGCGGGTCCCGGGCGAGTCCCTGGCGCAGTGGGCCCGGCGGATGTCGGCCGGCCGGACGCGCTCCAGCGTGCTCTCGGCCCGGTCCTCGGGCGACGTTCCCGACCCGATGGGAGGGTCGGTCAGGGACTTCGAGCAGACCAGGGACCTCCTGGAGGAGATGGTGGCGCAGCTGGCCCCGTACCTGTGCCCGGCGCCGGACGGGGCGCAGGGCGGGGCCGGCCCGGCCATGGTGGCCGAACCGGCCCGTTCCGGCGGGGCGGCCGAGCCCCCCCGTTCCGGCGGGGCGGCCGAGCCCCCCCGGAGCCGGTCGCGCTGGCGGCGGTTGCTGCGACCCTGAACGGCCCCGGCCACGCCTCCCGGCTCCGGGCGGGACCGGGCGGGGGTGGCGGCTAGAAGTCGGCCTCCTCTTCCTCTTCCGCCATGATGGCCAGGCCCAGGCCCTTGAGCACGTTGCCCGCGGCCTTGGTGATCCGGGCGCTGCCGACGATGGGGGCGATGGCCACCAGGACCCCCTGGGCGTCCTCGGCCGTGACGCCGGTGTCGGCGGCTGCGCCCAGGTTGACCAGATAGGAGACCGGGGCGGCGTCCATGGCCACGAGGGCGGCCAGGCGGACCAGATGGTAGGTGCGCACGTCCAGGTTGCAGTTGGCCAGCGTGTCGAGGTGCATCATGGCCACGGTCTCCAGGACCGGGTAGTCCTCCTGGGCGATGCTGCCGAGGGTGTCTTCTGCAGGACGCTGGGTGTCGGTCATGGGTTCTCTCCTCCGTGGCGGGTCTCGCCCCACGGTGCCCGGACGGACCCGCCGCGGTCGTCACCCGCGGCGTGTGAGATGCCGGGCCGACCCGGTCCTCAGACGGGCGAGGAGGTGACCCGGGCCAGGGCCGCCGCGGTCAGCGCGCACAGCTCCCGGAGAGCGCCGACCTCGGCATCGGTCGCCCGGTGGTGGACCGCCCAGTACACCCCTATCGCCCCGACGGGCTGTCCTGTCCCGACCGGCGCCACCGCCAGGCTCTTGACGAACGTGGGCCGGTAGGCCTCGACGGGTATGCGGTTGTCGCTGTAGACGTCGGGTACCACGGTGCACTCGTCGTGGAGCATGGCCCAGCCGCTGATGCACTGGGTGATGGGGAAGCGCTGGCCCTTCCACAGGGGGCTGATGGCGTCCTCGTCGGCGTAGAAGCACTGGTCCCCGTCCCGCAGTACCAGGGTGGACCCGTGGGCTCCGGTGACGGCCCGGGCGGCGGTGCGGACCACCTCCTGGATCGATTCCAGGCCGGCCGCTGAGCCCAGACGCTCCGCTGTGTCCGATAGCTCCGCTTCCATGCGATCCTCCTGGCCGGCCAGACCCTCCGACACTACCGCCGGGGTGGACCGTCGGAGCCGCGGGCGTGGCAGAGCAGGTGAAAGTTGTCGGAGCTCAGCCGGCGGTGTAGCCCCCGTCGACGTTGAGCTTCTGGCCGGTCACGAACCCGGCCCGTCCCGACGCCAGGAAACACACCGCCTCCGCCACGTCCAGCGCAGTGCCGAAGCGGCGCAGCGGGGTGTTCGCCCGGGCCGCCTCGAGGGCCCGGCTGTCCAGGTCGCCCGAGGCGATGAGCCGCTCCGCCATGCCGTCGGTGAGCATGCCGGGCCCCACACAGTTGAAGCGCACACCGAAGCGGCCCTCCTCCGCGGCCAGGGCCCTCATGAGGGCCTCCACGGCTCCCTTAGGCACCGCCGACAGGCCGTCGCGTACCGGGAACCGATCGGTCGCCGAGGTGGTCACCGCGGTGACGCTGCCCCGGCTGGTTCGCAACAGTTCGAGGGCCGGCCCGATCACGTTGAACAGTCCCACCACGTCATCGACCAACTGCCGCCCGAGCAGGTCGGGGCTGACCGTGCTCAGATGGACCATGGGTACGTGGGGGCCGGCGGCGTAGACCACCGCGTCGAGGCCACCGAAGTCGGCGGCGACCCTACGGACGGTATCCGCGCACGCCCTGCTGTCGCCCAGGTCGAGCCGGTAGGCCCGGGCCCGGGCCGGCCCGGCCTGCCGGACCAGCTCGTCGACGGCGGGGCTGTCGCGCCGGTGGGTGAGCGCCACCGCCGCCCCCCGCTCGGCGAGCATGCGGCCCACCGCCCGCCCGATCCCCCCGCTGGCGCCGACCACCAGAGCGACCCGGCCGGTGAAATCCCCGGCCGGGTGGACGGTGCCGGCGGGCTCGGTCGCCATCCCCGGGAACGTAGCAACGCCGGCCGCCGGTGGCCGCCGGCTGGCGGCGCGGACGTCCCGGTGGCCGGGATGGGAACGCCGTTCGCCACGGACGCCGGTCCGGCCGGTACGTACCATGTCGCCAATCGCAGGTGGTAGGGGAGGCGACTTTGGCCACACCGGGCCCGGGCAGGCGGCTGCCCCGATCGGACCTTGGACGCTACCGGGACATGGTGGACCCGGTCTCGGCCCGGCGGTTCCGGGACGAGGGATGGTGGGGGGATGTGACCCTGGCCGACCTCGTGGAGGGGCACGCCCGCGCCCGCGGGGACCGGCCGGCCTTCATAACCGCCGGAGAGCGGATGACCTGGGCCGGCTACCGCGACGCCGCGAACCGGCTGGCGGCGGTGCTGGTCGGGACGGGCCTGACGCCGGGGGACCGGGTGGCCGTCCTGGTTCCGGATGGTCCCAGCGCCCACGTGGCGCTGCTGGCCAACGAGAAGGCCGGTCTGGTCAGCGTCGGCATCGGATCCCGGGCCGGGGACCGGGAGATCCGTCACCTGCTGCGCAAGACCGGGGCGGCGGCCCTCGTCACCCACGGGTCACACCGGGGGACGGCAGCGTCAGAGCTGGTCGGGACCCTCCGCGGTGACGGGGTGGCCCTGGCCCATCACGTGGAGATCCCGGCGTTCGAGTCGGACGGGGCGGCCCCGGTGCTGGTTGACGGCCGGGTGGTGGACACCGGACCGGTGGACTCCGAGTCGTTCGCCGGGCGGCGTCTCGGACCGGACGACCTGTTCCTCATCAACTCCACGTCGGGGACCACCGGCCTGCCCAAGTGCGTCATGCACAGCCAGAACTCCAAGCTGTACATGGCCCGCCAGGCCAGGGAGGTGGCGCAGATGGAGGCCGGCGAGGTGCTGCTGGGGTTGGCCCCCATGCCGTTCGGCTTCGGGGTGTTCACCACCCATTTCGTGGCGGCGACCGTCGCCGCCCCGTCGGTGGTGATGGACCGCTTCAGCGCCGATCTGGCGGTGGAGCTGCTAGAGCGGGAGCGGGCCACGGTGCTCGTGTGTGTGAGCACCCAGTTCAAGATGATGCTCAACTCCCCGGAGATGGCCCGGCGGGACCTGTCCTCGCTGCGGGTGATGTTCACCGGCGGCGAGATGATCCCCTACGAGGCGGCCCGCCGCTTCGAGGAGCGGACCGGTGCGTACGTGCTCAACTTCTACGGCTCGAACGAGAGCGGCGTGGTCACCGGGACCCGGGTGGGGGACCCGCCGCACCGGCGTCTCACCACCGCCGGCCGGCTGGTACCCGGCACCGAGATGCGGCTCTTCGACGACGGTGTGGACGTCACGGCCACCGGTCGGGGCCAGCCCGGTAGCCGCGGTCCGGCCCTGTGCCTGGGCTACTACGACGACCCGGAGGCCAACGCCGTGCTGAGGACCGAGGACGGCTTCGTCCTCCACGCCGACATCGTCACCGTCGACGACGAGGGGTACCTGTCGGTCGTCGGGCGCAAGTCGGAGATCATCATCCGGGGCGGGAAGAACATCAGCGCCCCCGTGGTGGAGGACGCGGTCTCGTCCCACCCGGCCGTGGCCCTGGCCGCGGCCGTGCCGGTGCCCGACCCGGTCTTCGGCGAGCGGGTGTGCGCCTTCGTCCAGCTCAAGCCCGGCTGCACCCTCGAGATGGCCGACCTGGTGGCCTTCCTCGACGCAGAGGGGGTGTCCAAGGAGTACTTCCCGGAGCGGCTGGTGGTGCTGGCCGAGCTGCCCCGCTCGTCCGGGGGCAAGGTGGCCAAGGGCCAGCTCGC
This sequence comes from Actinomycetes bacterium, assembly GCA_021827225.1. The sequence goes on from JAKAXG010000124.1 coordinate 6,120, forward strand.
CGAGGACGCCCGGCGCTTGGCGGGGTGATCCGACGTCCTTGTGGCTGTTGTCCCTAAGATATTAAAGTTACCAAAGACATAAATGTTTGGGGTCGGCGCCGCCCGACACCGGACACCAGCCAGAACAGGGGGGAACTGTGGCTCTTGGTGGTCTTCCATGCCGCACCGGAGGGGCCCGTCGAGGACTAGGGATGTCGGTCACTATCGGCGCCATCGGCCTATCCAGCGCCCTGCTGGCGGCGTGCGGATCGTCGAGTCATGCGTCGAGTGCATCGGCGCCCGCCTCTCAGGAATCGGGTTCGTCGGCTACGGCAGCGACGTCCAAGGCCGCGGGGTCGCCGATAATCGTCGGTGAGGACTGGGACAACACGTCGGCCGACGCGTCCTTCACCGACGTAACGGCCAAGACCCTCAACTTCGCCGTCAACTACGTCAACTCGCACGGTGGGGTGCTGGGTCGTCCCATAAAGCTGATATTCGGCAACGACCAGAGCCAGCCGTCCAACGGCCCAGCGGTGACCGAGCAGCTCGTCAACGCCGGGGCCAAGTTCCTGCTCTACAACGAGGGCACCGACTACGGGTCCAAGGCGACGATCGAGAAGCTGGGAGTCCCGTCCATCGGGGTGACCGATGTTGTCCCGACCTTCGCTGATCCGCCGGACAACACCTACACCTACGAAGTGGCCAGTCAGCTGAGCAATTGGGCTGCGGTGTACTGCGGAGCCTGGAAGGCCACGGGGGTCAAGACCATCGGCGTGATCCGGGACGACTCCACGACCACCGCAGGCCTGGACAAGATCCTGTTCCCACAGCTGCAGAAGTGCGTCAACATCGTGGACGTCGAGACGGCGTCGGGAAACGCGTCGGATCTGACGGCCCCGGTAGCTCGACTGGTGGGGCATCATCCCGACGCCATCCTGGTGGCCGACCTCGGTGGCCCGTTCGAGATCCTGGCGCAGGACACCGTCTACCAGCTGGCCCCGAAGATGACCCGGTACTCGCTGGCCACCATCGTCAATGAGCCCTCGACGTGGAAGCTGGCCACTGCGGGCGCCCTCAACGGGGTTATCTCGATGGGCTCGCTCAACCCCGGAAACCCCCGGACCAAGCAGCTCGAATCCATGCTCAAGTCCGCTTACGGCTCCGGCTTTTCCATGACAGCCTTCGACGCCAACGCATGGGATGCCATCCAGATAATGAAGCAGGCCATGGTGGCCTCAGGAAACCCCGACGACACGCAGAAGGTCAACCAGGCCATGCAGTCGATCTCGTCCTACACCGCCTCGTTCGGACAGCCGGGGTACACACTCAGCTTCTCCGCTAGCAAGCACTCTGGAGCGAACGGCCTGTGCGGCCTGGTGCTGGAGCAGTTCGGCTCGAACAACAAGCCCGACACGGCGTTCTCGAAGTACCAGCCGTCCTGCAGCTGACGTGACCGACCTGCAACTCTGGATATCGGCCGTTGAGGTCGGCTGCTTCTTCGGCCTGCTCGCGCTGTCCTATTTCGTCGTGCTGGCCGGGACCGGCTTCTTCAACTTCGCCATCGGAACCTACGCCATGGCCGGTGGTCTGTGCGCCACCTGGCTGGTGGTGAACCACGGGTTCGGGTTGTGGCCGTCCGTGGTGATCGCGCTGGCCGGGGCTGTCCTGCTGGCGACGGTTACCGAACTGGTGGTAGTCCGGCCCGTGCAGAGGCGCTCGGAGGGCAGCGAGCTTCCGGCGCTGGTCGCTGTCACGGCCGTCCTGTTCGCTATCCAGCAGCTGGCCGGTGTGATCTTCGGGTACACGACACTGCCGGGGCAGAGCCTGTGGAATTTCCAGCCCGTCGATATCGGCTCGGCGGTGCTGGTGCCCTCGGCGCTGGTCCTGATGGCGGCCACGGTCGTGATCTTCGCATCGGTGGCGGCGTGGGTCCGCTTCAGCCGGACCGGCCGGGTGCTGCGGGCGGTTGGTGACAGCCGCGACTCCGCCGCGCTGCTGGGCCTCCCGGTGAGCCGGATAAGGATTCTCGGTTTCGCCCTGTCAGGTCTGCTGGCCGGGCTGGCCGGATTGCTGTTCGCTCCGAAGGCCGGAGTGAGTTCCTCCAGCGGACTGGACTGGGCCCTCAGCGGCTTTCTGGCTCTGGTCGTAGGGGGCACGGCGTCGGTCTGGGCTCCTCTGGTCGGCGGCCTCATCCTCGGTCTGCTGCAGATCTTCATCCCCTTCTACTTCGGAGGAAACTCGCTGCCCTACCTCCTGCTGGCGCTGGCGGTGGTGTTCTTCGCCTTCCGTCCGCAGGGGATCTTCGACCGGACGGTGCGGGTGTGACGGCACGGGTCGCGGTGGCGGATCGGCCGTCCCGGGCCGTACGGCGTCTGACCGAGGCCAACAGCTCGCTGGTTCTCGGGGTGGTTGCCGCAGCCGGCGTGCTGGTTTGGGTGGGGGTCAACGGCTACCGCCAGACACTTCTGGTCACCGCGGCCACCTATTCCCTCATAGCTCTCGGGATGTACGTGCCCTTCGTCCTCGCCGGATCGCTGTCGCTGGCATACGGGGCCTATGCGAGCATCGGGGGCTACTCGGTGGCCCTCATCTCCACCAGGACCGGGGCCCCGCTCTGGGTCGGCTGGATCATCGGACCGGTGGTAGCCGCCCTGGCGGCCGTGGTCCTCGGGCTCGCCACCCGGAGGCTGTCCGGCTTCTACCTGGTTGCAGTCACGCTGCTGTTCAGCGAGGCCTTCCAGCACTACATGAGCAACTCGTCGCTGGCCGGAGGCAACGCCGGGCTGGCCCGTTTCAGATCGCTCGATGTCTTCGGCTGGTACCCATCGTTCGATCAGCTGATCATCTCGACGGCTGCCCTGGTGTGCCTTGTGGCCTTCGTTCTCAACCGGCTCCGCCTGAGCCCCTGGGGGGTCGTCGTACGGTCCATGAGGGAGGTACCCGCGGCGGTGGAAGCGGCCGGCGCCCGGGTGCCGACCCTCAACCTCGTTGCGCTGGCGATAGGGGCCGGCGTGGGGGCGCTCGGCGGAGCCCTCTTCACCCAGATGGTGGGGTCGATAGAGCCCGACACGTTCACGCTCAACATCGTGTTCCTGGCCATCTTCATGCCGATCATCGGGGGCAGCGGCACACCGTGGGGAGCGGTGCTCGGGGCGCATTCTTGACGGGTGGGCCTT
>JAKAXG010000125.1 GCA_021827225.1 Actinomycetes bacterium
TCCGATCTGCTGCTTCGGGTCATCGACGGGCGGGGTTCGGTGGTCCCCGCAGCACGGAGCGGCTACCTGCAGTTCGTCGGCTACGCCCAGCTGGTTGACATCGCCATGCACACCGATTCGGTTATCCGGCTGCACCATCGACCAGGGCACTTCTTGATCGCCGGCCATCCGGTCGCGTCGGTATGGCCGGGAGGAGCCGCCAAGCAGGTGAGCGAGCACCTTGCCCGGGCGCACATCACCGGCCCGCACCGCACCCTCACACAGGACCCGGTGTTCGCCATCGACCAACTGGTGGAGATCGCCATCCGGGCTCTTTCACCGGCCGTCAACGACACCTTCACCGCCCTGACGTGCATCGACTGGCTGGCGGCTGGTCTCAGCCGGGTGTCGTCGAGGCAGCTGGTGGAGGGCGTCTATCGCGACAAGCTCGGCCAGATCAGGCTCATCGAGTCGGACCCGTCCTACAGCCGGCTGGTCAACCGGGCCTTCGACAAGGTCCGCCAGGCGGCTCGGGGGATGCCCGCCGTCCTGATCCGTCTGCTGACAGCCATCGAGTCGATCATGCGCGACACCGCGTCCGAGGAGCAGCGCGCCGTCCTTCTGCGCCAGGCGGAGATGATCCTCCTCAACGCCAAGCAGTCGGTGACCGACTCGAACGATCTCTCAGACATCGAGACCCGCTTCGAGACCGTCATGGCCGGAACCGGCGGGTCCAGCTCAGTGTGAGGTCGCAGGCGCATCTTCGGGGGGAGCGAGCCGGTAGCCGACCGACGGATCGCTCTGGAGCAGCTCCCCTTTCTCGTCGTTGAGCTTGCGGCGCAGGCGGTAGGCGTAGACCTTGAGGTAATGGAGCTCCTTGACGTAACCGGGACCCCACACGTTCTCGAGGATCATCCGGCGGGTGCAGACCTTGCCGACGTTGTGCGCCAGGTAGGCGAGGAAGTCGAACTCCTTCGGTGCCAGGTCGAGGGGCTGGCCGTCGAGGGTCGCTTCGTGGTGCACCAGGTCCAGGCGGAGCGGCCCCACGACCAGCTCGGTACCCGAGCCTTCCTCCTCTCCTGCATGGTGGCGGAGCGCCACCCGGAGCCGGGCGTTGAGTTCCCGCATGCCGAACGGCTTGGTCATGTAGTCGTCGGCTCCGTGGTCGAGGGCTTCCACCTTGCGGTCCTCGGAGCCGTCGGCGGACAGCACGATGATGGGGACGCTGCTCCACTCCCGGATCCTCCGGCACACCTCCACGCCGTCGAGGTCGGGAAGTCCCAGGTCCAGCACGATCACGTCCGGGGATCGGATCGCCGTCTCGGTGAGCCCGTCGTTGCCGGCCTCGGCCGTGTAGACGTCATGGCCGAACGCCTCGAGGCCGACTCGGCACACGCCGAGCAGGTCGGGGTCGTCATCAATGATGAGCACGCGCGGCAAGCTGTGGTTCCTCCGGGATGGGCGCGGCGACGGGCAGCGTGAAGCGGAACACAGCTCCCCCGTGGGGGGCCCGGTCCACCCAGATCCGCTGCCCGTGGGCCTCGATGAATGCCTTGGCGATGGTCAGGCCCAGCCCGGCGCCGGCATCGGCGTCACGCCGGGTGAACAGCTCGAAGATCTCGCTGCGCCGCCCCGGGCTGACACCCGGTCCGTGGTCGGTAACCGACACCTCGATCCGGTCAGGACCGTCGAGCCGGGCGCGGATGGTTATGGGCGCTTCCTTCGGGCTGTACCGCTGGGCGTTCTCGAGCACGTTGGCCAGGACCCGGCTGACCAGCACCAGGTCGGCGTCGATGGGGGGCAGATCCGCCGGGACATCGACGTCGATGGTGTATCCGTAGCGGTCGGGGGTGAGATCGCCGACCACCCCGGCCACCAGCTCGGCCAGGGGGGCCACCGCGTAGCGGGGCTGGAGCACACCGGCCTGGATGCGGCTCATGTCCAGCAGGTTCTGCACCAGGTCGGCCAGGCGGTCGGCCTGGGCGTCGATGAGCGCGGCGAGCTGCCGGGTGTGCTCAGGATCGATGTTCAGGTCGCGGTCGGCCAGCGTGGATGATGACGCCTTGATCCGGGTCAGGGGAGCCCGGAGGTCATGGGATACGGCGCTCACCAGCGTCTTGGCCAGTTGGGCGACCTCCTCGGCCAGCCTGGCCTGGAGCGCCTGGTCACGCAGCTGCGCCCGCTCGACGGCCAGGGCGATGTGGTTGGCGAACAGCAGGAGGGGCTCACGGTCGTGGCGGGCCGCGGCCTCAGCGGAGAGGACGAGCAGGCCGACCGGCCTGGCCGCCGCGGCCAGGGCGACGACGAGCAGGCCGTCGCGCTCCACAGGTCGGGGGGTGAGGGTGGACAGCTCCCCGGCCCCGGGCAGCACCCGGTGGAGCTGGGCCTCGGTGAGGGGTTCCCCGGCGGAGGCCACGACCTCCAGCCCTCCGCCTACCGGCAGCACCAGTGCCACCTGGCGGGCGCCGAACACCTCGGACACGGTGGTCACGACGACCGAGAGCAGGACGTCGAGTGGCTTGTCCTCCACCAGCAGATGGGACAGGCCGAACAGCTCCTGCAGCTCGCGTCCCTGCCGTCGGGCATCCGCCTTGGCCGCGTTCATAGCAGCCACCACCTGCGATATCGGGAGCGTCACGGCCACGTAGACCCCCAGCGCCACCCAGTTCTGCACGGCGCCGACGGACAGGGTCAGGTAGGGGGGGATGAAGAAGAAGTCGTACACGACGAACCCGGCGGCCACGCTGACGATCCCGGCAGGGAAGCCCCCGGACACGACGCCGATGACCACCGGGATGACCAGGATCAGCGCGGTGGTGGCGATGCTCAGGTGGCTCCGCAGGGGGAGCATGATGGCGGTGAGGACCGCCATGGTGGTGAGCGCGGCGGCCGTGCCGGCGATGGTCCGTTTCATCAGATGGTCTCCGCCATCCATGGTCGCGCCGCCGGCGCCGTACCAGGACGGCCTGACCATGGTACGCCCGGGCTCGACCGACCTGCGGAACGGGACCGTGAAGCCGGTCAAGCAGAGAAGCGGTACATCCCGCCCGGGCTCACCCCGGGAGCCCCGCCCCCGCCCGGACGGGACCCTGCCAGGATGGTACGGACCTTGGCCAGGAGCTGGTCGACGCTGAACGGCTTGGCCAGGAAGTCCGTGGCCCCTGCGGCCATGACCATCGGTGCCGTGGTCCGTGGGTCCCGGGCGGACGCCACCAGGATGCCCCCCGTCGTGCGGCCGCGTAGCCGCGGGAGCAGGTCCAGGCCGTCCATGTCCGGCAGCCCCAGATCGAGGACCACCAGATCGGGGCCGGCGGCGACGAGGCGGAGGGCTTCCTCACCGCAGCCCGCCACGTCGACCTGGTAGCCGCGGGCGGATAGGTTCACCTCCACCACCCGGCGGAGCGAGGGCTCGTCGTCGACGATGAGGACCCGGTGGCTGGTCATGACAGCTTGGCCAGGGCCTGGTTGAGCTGCAGGACGTCGATGTAGGGCGAGCCGAGGAATCCGAACTGCGCCGGGTGGATGTGGGTGGCCACGAGGTGGCGCACCACGCTGACGGGGAGGCCGCGGGCCTTGGCTACGGCGTCGACCTGGGCGTAGGCGTCGACCGGCGCGATGTCGGGGTCCACCCCGCTGCCCGAGGTTGTGACCAGGTCCGGGGTCGGGGTGATGCCCTCCTTCTTCAAGATGGCGATCTGCTTCTTGACGTCCTTGACGAGCGTCTTGGAGCGGGGACCGAGGTTCGTTCCCCCCGTCGCCATGGGGTTGTAGGCGTCTGGACGCCCCTGGAACCATTTCGGCCCGGTCCACGTCTGGCCGATGAGGGTCGACCCGTTCGGGGTGAGCGAGCCGTTGGCCTGGTGGGAGAAGAACGCCTGGCCGATGCCCGTCTCGACGAGCGGGTAGGCCAGCCCCAGCAGCACGAAGAACACGACCATGACGAGGAAGCCGCGGCGGATGTTGAGAAGGAACTGGCTGCGCATCAGAACGCTCCGGTGGCGGTGAGGATCAAGTCGATGAGCTTGATGAAGATGAACGGGGTGATGACACCGCCGACGCCGTAGATCCACACGTTGCGGCGCAGGATGGCGGCTGCCCCGGTCGCCCTGAACTTCACGCCCCGCAGGGCCAGGGGGATCAGAGCCGGGATGACCAGGGCGTTGAAGATCACCGCCGAGAGCACCGCCGTCTGGGGGCTGTGCAGTCCCATGATGTTGAGTGCGTGCAGCTGCGGGTAGGTGGCGACGAACAGGGCCGGGATGATGGCGAAGTACTTGGCCACATCGTTTGCTATGGAGAACGTGGTCAGCGATCCCCGGGTGATCAGCAGCTGCTTGCCGATCTCCACGATGTCGATGAGCTTGGTCGGGTTGGAGTCGAGGTCGACCATGTTCCCGGCCTCCTTGGCCGCGGTGGTCCCGGTGTTCATGGCCACGCCCACGTCGGCCTGGGCCAGAGCCGGCGCGTCGTTGGTGCCGTCGCCGGTCATGGCCACGAGCTTCCCGCCCTCCTGCTCGGCCTTGATCAGGTCCATCTTGGCCTCCGGGGTGGCCTCGGCCAGGAAGTCGTCCACCCCCGCCTCCTGGGCTATGGCCGCCGCGGTCAGCGGGTTGTCCCCGGTGATCATCACCGTGCGGATGCCGAGCGCCCGCATCTCCTCGAACCGTTCCCGGATGCCCTGCTTCACCACGTCCTTGAGCTCGATCACCCCGAGCAGGTCGGGCCCGTCGGCCACCGCCAGGGGCGTCCCGCCGGATCGGGCGACCCGCTCGACGATGGTGTCGAGTTCGGTGGAGCTTCTGCCGCCCTGCTCGGTGACCCAGCGCTTGACCGCCTCGGCCGCCCCCTTGCGGATCTGGTGACCGTCCAGGTCGAGGCCGGACATGCGGGTCTGGGCGCTGAAGGAACAGAAGGTGTGCCCGGAGCTGAGGTGGCGTTCCCGTATGTCGAACCGCTCCTTGGCCAGCACCACGATGGAGCGGCCCTCCGGGGTCTCGTCGGCCAGTGAGGAGAGCTGGGCGGCAGCCGCCAGTTCCTCCTCCGAGTGACCGTTCACCGGGTAGAAGGCGGACGCCATCCGGTTGCCGAGGGTGATGGTGCCGGTCTTGTCCAGCAGCAGGGTCTGCACGTCGCCGGCCGCCTCCACCGCCCGCCCGGACATGGCCAGCACGTTGCGCTGCACCAGGCGGTCCATGCCGGCGATGCCGATGGCCGACAGGAGGGCGCCGATGGTGGTCGGGATGAGGCAGACCAGCAGGGCCACCAGCACGATCACCGAGACGGACGCCCCGGAGAAGATGCTGTAGGGCTGGAGCACCACTACCACGGGTATGAAGATGATCGTCAGGGCCGCCAGCAGGATGGTCAGAGCCACCTCGTTCGGCGTCTTCTGGCGCTCCGCGCCCTCCACCAGACCGATCATGCGATCGAGGAAGGTCTGGCCCCGCTCCGCGGTGATGCGCACCACGATGCGGTCGGAGAGGACCCTGGTGCCGCCGGTGACCGCCGAGCGGTCACCGCCGGACTCCCGGATGACCGGGGCGGACTCGCCGGTGATGGCCGACTCGTCCACCGAGGCCACGCCCTCGGTGATCTCGCCGTCGGAGGGGATGACGTCGCCGGCTTCGCAGACCACGAGGTCGCCCTTGGCCAGCTCCGCGGCAGCCACCCGCTCCTCGCTGCCGTCGGAGCGGAGCCGGCGGGCCTCGGTCTCCACCCGCAGCCGGCGCAGGGCGTCGGCCTGCGCCTTGCCCCGCCCTTCGGCCAGCGCCTCGGCGAAGTTGGCGAAGTACACGGTCAGGACCAGCCAGATGGTCACCAGCCAGTCGAACAGGCTCGGATGGACGATCGACTCGATGAGCGTGACCACCGAGCCGATGAGCACCACGAACATGACCGGGTTGCGGACCTGGGTCCGGGGCGAGAACTTCCTGAGCCCGACGATGGCGGCCTGCGACAGGATCTCCCCGTCGAACAGCCCACTCCGGCGGCTACCGCCGCCAGAGGTCGGTGGGCTCGACGTGGGACCACCTGGCACCGCCAGCTGAAGGTCGTCAACGCCAGCCATCTAGAAGAACCTCCTGATATACAGCGGCACGCGTCCGCTCAGAGCTACATACGCGAGCGGCGGTCATGCCGTCCCCGCTCGAAGGACCAGCACGGGGCAGGGCGCGCCGCTCATCACCAGCTCGGACACGCTCCCCGTGAACCACACGCCGACCGCCCGCCGGGGCCGGCGGCACAGGACGATCAGATCGGCGTCCCACTCCCGGGCCGCCACCGCGATGGCGTCACCGACCAGGGGCCGTGCCGCTTCGACGACGGCGCCCTCGGCCGGCACACCCATGCGGTGAAGGTCCCCCAACGCGGTGTCGACCACCTCGGAAGCCTGCGCCGGCGTCTCGCTGTAGAGGTCGCCGTCGCCCACGAACATCCCCTCGCCCTCTCTCGGGGGAGGAGGCAACGGGAGCCAGGTTCGGACATGGACGACGCGCACCCGGCCGCTCAACCGGTCGGTTGCGGCCACGGCGGCGGCCAGCGCCGGCCAGGCCCGGCGGGAGGCGCCAAGGGGGACGAGGACCCGGCGGAATCCCATGCGCCCGGCCGCGGCGGGAACTTCCGGCGGGCCGCCGGCCACGCCAACCGCCCTGGCGCGCCCGGTCATGGCCGCCTCGGGTAGACGAGGAGGACAGGGCAGGCCGCGGAGCGCATCACCTGCCGGGTGACCCTGTCCCACACCCCGAGGTTGAGGATCCGCCTCGGCCTGGCGGCCAGCACCATCACGTCGGCCTCCCACCGGGAGGCCTCCTCCAGGATGGTCGCGGCGGTGGACGGCCGGGGGGCGTCGAGGATCACGCCGCTGGCGGCGGCCCCCCGGGCCCACACGAAGGTCATGGCCGAATCGAGGGTGGCCGTGGCCTCCTCGCTCGTCTCGGGGTACCAGCGGGCACCACTGCCGGGCGCCATCGGCTCCCACATCCGCACGTGGACCAGCCGCAGGCATCCGCTGCTCGCTCGACCGATCCGGGACGCCAGCGACAGAGCGCTCGCCGCATGGGGCATGGCCTCCACCGGTACGAGCACCCGGCGGAAGGGCACGGCGTCCTCGTTGGCCATGGCGCCGAGGTCGGGCGTGGTGACCTCCTGTCCGTGGACCTGACGCATCAGAAGAACTTCCCGTGCGACAGTTGCTCGACGATCGGCCCCAGCGACACCGCCGGGAAGAAGGTCAGGGCGCCGACGATGAGGATCACCCCGAGGAGCAGCCCGATGAACATGGGCCGGTCCGTGCGGAAGGTGCCGAGCGAGGCGGGAACCACCTGCTTGGCCGCCAGGGCCCCGGCCAGAGCCAGCACCGGGATGATGATGGCGAAGCGACCGAGAAGAAGGCCGACGACCTGGATGTTGTTGTAGAACGCCGTGTTCGAGCCGAGCCCGGCGAACGCAGAGCCGTTGTTGTTCGTGACCGACGTGAAGGAGTAGAGGATCTCGGAGAAGCCGTGCGGTCCGGCGTTGCCGGTGACAGACCGCCCGGCGTGGATGGACACGGCGATCGCCGTCAGCACCAGGACGGTGACCGGCATTACCAGGACCCCGAAGGCGGCGAGCTTCACCTCCCTGGCCTGGATCTTCTTGCCCAGGTACTCCGGCGTTCGACCGACCATGAGGCCGCCTATGAACACGGTGATGATGGCGAAGAGCAGGATCGTGTAGAGCCCGCTGCCGACCCCGCCCGGGCTGACCTCGCCCAGCATCATCCCGGTCATGGTGGCGAAGCCGCCCATCGGGTTGTACGAGTCGTTGGCGGAGTCGACGCTGCCGGTCGACGTCTGCGTCGAGGTGATGTTGTAGAACGCCGAAGAGGTGTCGCCGAAGCGGACCTCCTTGCCTTCCATGTTCCCCGTCGGCTGGTGCGTGATGCCCGCGGCGGCGACCGCCGGATTCGGCTGGTGCTCGGCTGTGGCGCCGATGGCCAGCCAGCCGCCGAAGAGGACCGCCATGACCGCCAGCACCGCCACGCCCTGACGGATGCTGCCGACCATCTTGCCGAACGTGTAGGTGAGCCCCACCGGGATGCACAGGATCAGGGCCATCGAGAGGAAGTTCGTGAGGCCGGTGGGGTTCTCGAAGGGCATGGCCCCGTTGGCGTTGAAGAAGCCGCCGCCGTTCGTTCCGAGTTGCTTGATCGTCTCCTGCGATGCGACCGGACCCCGCGGGATGGTCTGCTTGGCCCCGTTGAGCAGGTCGTGCACCGTAGCCGGGCCGGCCAGGGTCTGTACCGCCCCCTGAGCCATGAAGACGATGGCGAAGACGAACGCGATGGGCAGCAGCACGTAGAGCGTCCCCCGCACCAGGTCCACCCAGAAGTTTCCGATCGTCCGGGATCCCTTGCGGGAGAAACCCCGGATCAGCGCCACTGCAACCGCGATGCCCACCGCCGCGCTGATGAAGTTCTGCAGCGCCAGGGTCCCCATCTGCGACAGGTACGACATGGTCGACTCGCCCGCATAGTTCTGCCAGTTGGTGTTGGTGACGAACGAGACGATGGTGTTCCACGCCAGCGCCGGCGTGACACCCGAGAGGTGCTGGGGGTTCAGCGGCAGGTGGCCCTGCAGCCGCAGCAGCGCGTATCCGATCAGCAGCATCACCCCGGTGAAGACGATCACCGAGGCGCCGTAGCGCTGCCACGTCTGCTCGGACTCCGGGTCGACCCCGATGACCCGGTAGATGGGGCTCTCGATGAAAGCCAGCCAGCGGGTCCGTCCCTCGTACACCGACACCATGTAGGAGCCGAGGAATCGCCAGGCGATGGCCACCACCACCACCATGGCCACGATCGTCCAGGCGAACCCCATCAGAACCGCTCCGCCTTGAACATCGCGAACCCGAGATAGACGAACATGGCGATCGACAGGGCCAGGAGCAGCCCATCAGCGACGGTCATATCCGCTCCAGCCCCCAGATCAGCGCCAGCATCGAAGCCACGAAGGCGACGACGCCCACAACAACCAGGAAATCAGCCATGACGAAAGGATCAGCCCGCCAGTGGTAACGGCGCGGTGGACATCCCGCTGGCGCCGGTAAAAAAACAGTGAACGGCGTTTCGGTGAGGCCCCTGCACCAAAGGCCACCCGGCATGGCCCAACGACTCTGGCCGGCGCCGGCCGGAGCGACGATGAATGGTGGCGATGGTGACCCTGGAGGCCGAACCCGGCGCGGGACGAGCGGGCGCCGGTGCGGCGCAGGACCGGCCCTCCGTCGGCCGGCGCCGCCTCCGCGACCT
>JAKAXG010000126.1 GCA_021827225.1 Actinomycetes bacterium
ACCGGGTCTGCCCGGGCCGCAGGGTCCGGTGGGTGCCACAGGGGCTGCCGGTCCTCAGGGGCCGCAGGGTGCAGCCGGTCCGCCGGGGCCCGCCGGGCCAGCCGGTGCGCAGGGCCCCGCCGGGCCAGCCGGTGCGCAGGGGCCGGCCGGGCCAGCCGGTGCGCAGGGCCCCGCCGGGCCGCAAGGCCCGGCCGGACCATCGGACCTGGTCTGGAATGACCAGAGCGCGCCGGCGACGTCGAACGGGTTGTCAGCCGTCACGGTGGCGACCCTGAACCTGCCCGCCGGCAACTGGAGGGTCACCGCATCGGTGCTCGCCAACAACGGGGGTTCGTCGCCTGCCCTACCCGACTGCTTGATCAGAGCGACCGGGATTCAGGAGAACTTCGTGGTCCCGCAGGCTGAGGCCACCGAGCCCCCCGGGGCCGAGTACACCCTGTCTGTCCAAGCAGCGGTGAGCGATACGTCTGGGCAGACGGTGTCCCTGAGTTGTAACGACCTGTCCAGTTCCACTGCCGTCAACTTCGGCAATGGCATGTTGCAGGCGATGAGCGTTACCACCGTGACCCAGGGCTGAGGCGTCTCCTGACCGGTCAGGCCGCCCGGCCGGCCGGGCCGGACGGGACGGCCTCGAACACCGCGGCGGGGGCCCGACCGAGAGGCGCCAGGGCGGCGGAGGCGGCGGCTCGCACGTCGGCCTCCGCCAGCCCGGCCACCAGGACCGAGCCGCCGAAGCCCCCGCCGGTCATGCGGGCCCCGGCCGCCCCCGCCCGCCGGGCCGCTTCGACCACGGCGTCGAGCTCGGGGCAGGACACCTCGAAGTCGTCGCGGAGCGACCGGTGCGAGTCGTAGAGCAGTTCGCCTATGCCGGCGCCGGCCCGCAGGCGGGCCACCGTCTGCTCCACCCGACGGTTCTCGGTGACCACGTGGCGGGCCCGCGCCGCCAGCTTCCCGGTAAGGCCGGAGTCGATCGTTTCCAGGTCGGCGCTGCGCAGGTCGGCAAGTCCCAGCGCGGCGGCGGCCGCCTCGCATTCCCGGCGGCGGTCGCCGTAGCCGCCGGTGGCGTGGTCGTGGCGGACGCCGGTGTCGACGACGACCAGCGGGCCGGTCCCCCCGAGGGCGACCGGGGTGGTCTCCTCGGTGGCGAAGTCGATCAGCAGGGCGTGGCCGGCTTCGGCCAGGAGCACCGCCCGCTGGTCCAAGGTGCCGGTCGGGGCGCCGACGAAGCCGGCCTCGGCGTCGTGGCAGACGGCCACCAGGCCGGCCGCGTCCAGCCCGGCGCCGGTCAGGTCGTTGACCGCCACCGCCACCGCCGCGGTCAGAGCGGCGCTGGAGGACAGCCCGCTGCCGACCGGCACGCTGGAGTCGACCAGCACGTCGGCGCCGGTGACCGCCATCCCGGCCCGGGCGAACGCCCAGGCCACTCCCGTCACGTAGCGGGCCCACCCCGACGGTCGGCCCGGCCCGAGCGCATCAAGGTCGGCTTCCACCGGCTCGGACCCCGGGCCGTTGGGCACCTGCTGGCGGGACCAGCACCGCCACCGCCGGTCGGGTCGGCGCCCCACCGCCACGAGGGTGCGGCGGTCGAGGGCGAACGGCAGGGCCAGACCCCGGTTGTAGTCGGTGTGCTCGCCGATCAGGTTGACCCGCCCCGGTCCCGCCCACACCCCGGCCGCCGGCGACCCCGACAGCCGGCGCAGGTCGTCGGCCAGCATCCCCGGTGACGGGTCGGGCCGGACCGGCCCGGCGGTCACCGCAGCGCCATCCGGGCCGAGCGCAACTCGGCGGCGGCGGTTTCGGGCGCCACATCGGTGACGAAGGCGCCCCCGGCCAGCTCGGAGCCGGCCAGATACTTGAGCCGGTCCGGAGCCCGGTTCGGGGGGCAGAACTCGACGTGCAGATGGCTGAGCGGGGCCCACCGGGGGTCGCCGTCGGTGGGCTGCTGGTGGAACGCCATGACATAGGGCAGCGAGAAGCGCCACAGCCGGTCGTAGGTGCGGGCGACCACCGACAGCATCGCCGCCAACCCGTCCCGCTCCGAGTCGTCCAGGTCGGTCAGCGCCGGCCGGTGGGCGGTGGGGGCCACCCGGACCTCGTAGGGGAACCGGGCGGAGAAGGGAACCCACGCCACCCAGCCGTCGGCCGTGGCGACCACCCGCCGGCCGTCACCGAGCTCCTCTCCGACCACGTCGCAGTGCACGCAGCGGCCCACCCGGGCGTGGTGGGCCCGGGCTGCCTCCAGCTCCCGGCGGGGGCGGGGCGGGACATCCGGGTAGCCGTAGATCTGACCGTGCGGGTGGGAGAGGGTGGTGCCCACCGTCTCCCCTTTGTTCTCGAACGGCATGACGTAGGAGATGTCGGGGTCGGCGCCCAGGATGGCGGTGCGGTCGGCCCACACATCGACCAGCATGCGGACCCGCTCGGTTCCGAGCTCGGAGAAGGTGACGGCGTGGTCGTCGGAGTACACCACCACCTCGCACCGCCCGGCGGCCGGGGCCGTCGGGTGCAGGTCGGTGGAGCCGACCTCCGGCTCGGGGGGCTGGGAGGAGAAGGAGGGGAACAGGTTGTCGAAGGTGACGACCTCGAACTCGGGGTAGGGGATCTCGGTCGGTTCCCCGCCGGGCCGGGTCGGGCACAGGGGGCAGAAGTCCGCCGGCTTGTAGGTGCGGTTCTGCCGGTGGGTGGCGAAGGTGACCCATTCCCCGGTGGTGGGATCGAAGCGGCGTTCGGTCATGTCTCGTCCGCGCCGCGCCGGTAGCGGGTCAGCCGGCGGCCGTCCGGGCGGGTCTCGGTCACCCGTACCAGGGCCCTGGCCGGTGGTCCCACCCGCTCCTCCCGCACCGCTGCGTCCTGGGTGCTGCTGTCGATCCCCGGGTTGGTCATCCCGCCTGCCGGTCCTCCTCGGCGCCCCGGGGGGCCAGGACCAGCTCGCAGGCTTCGCCCAGCACCCGGCGGGCCTCGGCGGGCAGTCCGTCGTCGGTTATGACCATGTCGGCGGCGTCCAGGGGGGCGATGCGCGACAGGCCGACGGTCCTCCACTTGCTCGAGTCGGCTACGACCACCACCCGCCGGGCGTTCGCCACCAGCGTCCGGTTGGTCTCCGCCTCGGCCAGGTTGGGAGTGGTGAACCCGGCCTCGGGGTCCATGCCGTGCACCCCCAGGAACAGCAGATCTACGTACAGCGAACGGATGGACGCGTCGGCGACCGGGCCGACCAGGGCGTCGGAAGGGGTGCGGACCCCGCCGGAGAGGACCACGGGGGTGGCCGGATTCTGGCGGTGCAGCTCGGCCGCTGCGCTCAGAGAGTTGGTGAGCACGGTGATCCCGGGCACCGTCGGCAGCAGTCGGGCCAGGGACCACGTCGTCGTACCCCCCGACAGGGCGACCGAACTGCCTGGCTGAACCACGGCCAGCGCGGCCCGGGCAATGGCCGCCTTCTCGGCGGTGGCCCGTTCCAGCTTGGCGTCGAAGCCGGGCTCCTCGGCGCTGCGTCCGACCGGCACCGCCCCCCCGTGCACCTTGGTGAGCACGCCGGCGTCCTGCATGCGCTCCAGGTCGCGCCGCACCGTCATCTCCGACACGCCGAGAGCGGCGGCCAGATCGGCCACCCGCACCGCGCCGGACTGCTCCAGCTCCTCGGCGATCCGCCGCTGTCGCTGGCTAGCGAGCACCGGGTAGCACCTCTCCCTCCGCCGCCGGCCCGCCGGGTGCCAGCACCAGGGCCTCGCCAGGGCCGAGCTTCACGATCCCAGAGCGTAGCGAGCCGGTGAGCAGGTCCTGCTTCTGCGCATCGCCGACATGCACGCTCCGCTCGCCGTCGGCGTGGTTGATCAGGAACAGGTGGTCACCTCGCCGGACCGCCTCCACCCCGGGCGGGACCGGGGCCGCCGGGCTCACCCCGGCCCGGGTGGCGGCATGCGCCACCACCGCCGCGGTGGTAGCCGGGTCGGGGCTGGTTGCCAGGTAGTAGGCGGCCCCCCGGCCGTGGCTGTGGACCGTCACCGCCGCCCCCCCGCCGAGGGGGCCGCTGGCCAGGCTCAGCAGCACCCTCGCTCCCCGCAGGTCGACCCGCTCCTGCCAGCGCCGCGCCATCGAATCCACGTGCGCCAACGGCCCGTCCAGGCGGTCGGTGGTGCCCGCCGGCATGGGAGCGAACTCCTCCACCGCCAGGCCGAGCATCTCCCGCCACGGGGCGGGGTAGCCGCCCAGGCGGATCCGGTCGTGGGGGTCGACGATCGCCGAGAAGTACGTCACCACTGCCACCCCCCCGGCCCTGACGTAGGCGTCGAGGTTGGCGGCGTCAGCGTCGCTCACCGAGTACAGGGCGGGGACCACGACCATCCGGTAACCGGACAGGTCGGCGCCGGGCCGGGCCATGTCGGCGACCATCCCCGCCTCGTAGAGGGGCCGGTAGAGCTCCAGGAGGAGGTCGGCCTGGCGCACCTCGGCCGACGGGTGGGAGTCGAGCTCCAGGCCCCACCAGCTCTGCCAGTCCAGAAGGAGGGCCACCTCGGCCGGCACCGGCTGGCCCGCTACGGGAGCCAGGCGCTTCAGGTCGGATCCGAGCGCGACCACCTCCCGCCACAGACGGGTGCCGGTCCCCGCGTGCGGGACCATCCCGCTGTGGAACTTCTCGGCGCCGGCCGCCGACGCCCGCCACTGGAACTGCATCACCGCGTCGGCTCCCCGGGCCACCGCCTGCAGGCTCCACGCCCGGTACTGGCCGCGTGACTTCGCGGCGTTGACCGCCCGCCAGTTGACCGCCCCCGGCGCCTGCTCCATCAGGTACCACGGCCGGCTCCCTCCGAGCGACCGGGTGAGATCGGCGACCAGGGCGGCTCCGACGTGGGCGTCGGGGTCGGCCGGGTCGGGGTAGCGGTCCACCGACACCAGGTCCATCTGGTCGGCCCACGCCCACCCGTCGGTCGGGCGGAACAGGCCCATCAGGTTGGTGGTGACCGGCACTTCCGGTGTCAGCTCCCGCAGCACCGCCTTCTCCGCCGCGTAGCAGGCCAGCAACTCGTCATTGCTGAAGCGGGCGTAGTCCAGCTGCTGACCCGGGTTGGGGAAGGTGGGCGCGGCTCGCGGCGGCAGGACCTCCTCGAAGCTGCGGTACCGCTGGCTCCAGAAGGCGGTGCCCCAGGCCCGGTTGAGCTCGTCGATGTCGCAGTAGCGCTGCTGCAGCCAGGCTCGGAACGCCGACGCCGACTGGTCGCAGTAGCAGGCCGGCACGTGGCAGCCGTACTCGTTGCCGATGTGCCACAGCTCGAGAGCCGGGTGGCCGCGGTAGCGTACGGCCAGGCGGGTTACCAGGTCGACGGCGGCCTCCCGGTAGGCGGGCGAGCTCGGGCAGTAGTGCTGGCGGCCGCCGGGCGACAGCCGCACCCCGGTCGCGGTGACGGGCAGCATCTCCGGGTGGGCGGCGCTCAGCCACGGCGGTGGAGAGGCGGTGGCGGTGGCCAGGTCGACGCCGATAGCTGCCCCGGCCAGCAGATCCAGCACCCGGTCGAGCCACCCGGCGTCGAGGTCGGCGCCCGGGCCCGCCTGCAGCTCCGCCCAGGAGAACACCCCCACGGTCACCAGGTCGACCCCCGCCTCGACCATCAGCTCCACGTCCTCGGACCACACCTCCTCCGGCCACTGCTCGGGGTTGTAGTCGCCTCCGTAGCGGATCCGGCCACGGGTCAAAGCTTCACGCTCCCCGCCGTGAGCCCGGACCGCCAGAACCGCTGCAGCGACAAGAAGGCGATCACCAGCGGTATGACCGAGATGAGAGATCCGATTATCACGTAGCTCACCAGCTGCGGGGCCTGCCCGTACTGGTCGTTCCACGAGTACAGGCCCAGGGTGACCGGGTACAGCCGCTGGTTGGACAGCATCACCAGGGGCAGGAAGAAGTTGTTCCAGATGGCCACGAACTGGAACAGGAATATGGTGACCATCGCCGGTGACATGATCCGGGCGGCGATGCTGACGAACGTGCGGACCTCGCCGGCACCGTCGATCCGCGCTGCTTCCAGCAGCTCGTCGGGGACGGCGGCGCTGGCGTAGATGCGGGCCAGGTACACACCGAAGGGGCTCACGATGGAGGGCAGGAACACCGACCAGTAGGTGTTGGTGAGGTGCACCTTGCTCATCAGCAGGTAGAGCGGCAGGGCCAGGGCGGTGCCCGGCACCAGCACACCTCCCAGGATGACGGAGAACACGACCTCCCGGCCCCGGAACTGGTACTTGGCCAGGGCGAAGCCGGCCGCCGATGAGAGCACCGTTGCCACGACGGCGCCCACCCCGGCGTAGAGGAGGGTGTTGACCAGCCAGCGCAGGTAGATGTCGCCGTTGTAGGAGAAGAGCCCGCTCAGGTTGCTCCACAGCTCGAAGTGGCTGAACCAGAGCCCTTCGCTGGCGTAGAGCGCGCTCGGGCCTTTGGTGGACGACACGATCAGCCACCAGGCCGGCAGCAGGAAGTACACCCCGACCACGAACAGGAAGGCGGTGGCCAGCACGCTGCTCTTGGTGTACGCCGGCCCCGGCCCGCGCCGGGACCGCGTCCGGGTGGCGGATCGGGGCTGGTGGGAGGGCAGGGCGGCGGTGTCGGCCAGCACGGTCAGCTCCCCAGGGCCCCGCGCCGTGAGGTCAGGCGCAGGAACCCGAAGGACAGGATGAAGGTGCCCACGGCCAGCAGGACGGCGATCGCCGAGGCCTCGTTGGGGTTGTTGGAGGTGAACGCCTGGGTGTAGGCGTCCAGGTTGGGGGTGAAGGTGCTGGAGATGTTGGTGGTGACCGCTCTCAGCACCTGGGGCTCGCTGAACAGCTGCAGGGTCCCGATGATGCTGAACACGGCGGTGAGCACGAGCGAGGAGAACACCATGGGCAGCTTGATCCGGGTGGCGACCTTCCACTCGTTGGCCCCGTCCATGCGGGCCGCCTCGTAGAGCTCCTTGGGTATGGCCTGCAGGCCGGCGTAGATGATCAGCATGTTGTAGCCGGTGTACTCCCAGGTGACGATGTTGGCGATCGACCAGAGCACGGTGTGCACGCCGAGGAAGTTCAGCGAGCCGAAGCCGATGTTCTTGAATATGCCGACCACCGGGCTGAGCCCGGGGAGGTAGAGGAACGACCACAGGATGGCGGCGATGACCCCGGGGATCCCGTAGGGGAGAAAGAACGCCGGCCGGAAGAACCGCTGGAAGCGGGCCGCCGTCGAGTCGAGCAGGAGGGCCAGGAGCGTGGCGAAGACCAGCATGACCGGGATCTGGATCACGCCGAACAGGAGCACCCGCTCGATGCCGCTGACGAAGCGGCTGCTGCCCAGCGCCTGGCTGTAGTTCGCCGCCCCGGAGAAGACGGTCCTGGTCGGTCCGAGACCGAGGCCCGACACCCGGGTCCGGTAGAGACTCTCGTAGATGGCGTAGCCGATCGGGAGGAGGAAGAACAGGCTGAACAGCACGCCGAACGGGGCGAGGAACAGCGCCGGTGCGCCCCGGATCCTCCTGCGCCCACGCGGCCGCCGCGGCTCGACCGCGGCGGCCACTGCGGCCTCCTGGGTTATGGCGGTCACCGCCGGCCCGTCCCGCCTAGCTGGCCTTCACCGAGAAGCCCTGCTGCTTCATGGTGGAGAGCGTCTGGGACTGGGTGTCCGACAGGGCCGAGGAGAGGGTGCCGCTACCGGCGGCCGCCTTGGAGAAGGCGTCGCCCAGCTGGGTGAAGGTGGTGCTCATGATCGGGCCCCACCGGAAGTTGGTGTTCACCTCGGTGGCGCCCTGGGCGAACACCTGCCAGATGTTCTGCCCGCCGTAGAACGCCACCGGCGAGTTGGCGGCGGGCTGCTTCTCGCCCTGGGCGTCCGCTGGGTAGAGCCCGCCCTTGGTGATCAGCGACTGGATGCTCTGCTGGTCGGTGTTCAGCCAGGCCGCGAACTCGGCTGCCTGCTTGGGGTGCTTGGAGTCTTTGAACACCACGGTGGTGGACCCGCCGTAGTCGCCGTCGCTGGGGGTCGAGCCCCAGTTGGGCAGGGGAGCCACCCGCCAGTCGCCCGAGGTGCTGGCCGCGTTGGTGAGGATGGTGTTCTCCCCCCACACCGCGCTGGGCCAGGTGAGAACGGTGCCGTCGGAGAGATCCTTGTACCAGCCGTTGGCGAAGTCCGGTTCCACCTTGACCAGGTGCTGGGCGATCAGCTGCTGCCACAGGTTGGCGACCTTCTGGGAGGCGCTGCTGTTGAAGTTGAGCACCCAGGAGTTGCCCGAGGTGGTGAACCAGTCCGCCCCGGCCTGCCACTCCAGCCCGGCGAACCACTGGGTGTCGGCGGCGGGGAAGGCGGCGATGTAGGCGTTGGGGTTGGCGGCGTGGAGCTTCTGGGCGTCGGCCAGGTACTGCTGCCAGGTGGTGGGGACGGTGAGCCCGTACTTCTGGAACAGGTCCGTCCGGTAGAAGAGGGCCTCGGGACCGATGTCCTGGGGCACCGCGTACACGGCCGAGCCCAGCTTGACCTGGTCCCAGGTCCATCCCAGGAAGTCGCTCTGGTAGCTGTTGACGTAGGAGGAGATGTCGGTCAGGCCGCCGACGTGTTCGAAGTTGGGCAGCACGGAGTACTCGACCTGCCCCAGGTCCGGGGCGTTGCCCGCTTTCAGGGCGCTGAACATCTTGGCGTAGGTGCCCGCCGATCCCGAGGTGGTCTCGTCCAGGTGCACCTGGATGTTCGGATGGCTCTGGTTCCACATGTCGACCGACGCCTGGATGCCGGGCACCCAGCTCCAGAAGGTCAGGTTCACCACCGGGCCGGAGCTGGTGGATCCCGATCCCGAGCTGCCGGCGGTTGATCCCGGCGCGGCCGTGGAACTGCCGGAGCGGCTCGATCCGCAGGCGGCGACGAGCAGCGACGCGGCGGTGGCCGCGCCGACGAGGGTCAGGCGGGAGCGCGAGCGCGACCGCACGGTGCGTGTCATGGAGTCCTCCTCCGTTCGAATGGTTCCCCCCGTGGCCCGCTGACCCATCAGAGTCGAACAGCGATCCTCACGGTCCCGAGCAGAATCGCACGGGAATGAACAGATATATAACACCCCCTCCGAGGGTTTGCAAGGTTCAGCTCAAATTCGCTCAGGACCAAACACGCCTAGGAGCCGGCGTCGGTCCCCAGCAGCTCCCGGGTGACGGCCAGACCCCAGTCGTCCAGGTCGGCCAGCGGGTCACTGGAGGAGGCCAGTCCTCCCACGGCACGGAGATGGTCGGCCCACGCCAGA
>JAKAXG010000127.1 GCA_021827225.1 Actinomycetes bacterium
GAGAGAGCGGTATTTCACGGACCGAAGCTACCCGGCCGCGAGCCGGCTCCCCACCGGTACATTTCCGAAGTGACGACCGACAAGGATTTCGCCGACTTCTGGTTCGACCCGCTCTGCCCCTGGGCGTGGCTGGCCTCCCGCTGGATGCTCGAGGTGGAGAAGGTCCGGCCGGTGCAGACCCGCTGGCACGTGATGTCCCTCGCTGTTCTGAACGAGGGCCGCGACCTGCCCGAGGAGTACGTGGACCTGATGAAGAAGGCGTGGGGCCCGGTCAGGGTCTGCATCGCCGCCGAGCAGGCCCACGGCCCGGACGTCCTCCTGCCCCTGTACACCGCGCTGGGCAACCGCATCCACCTCGAGAAGCGTGAGGACCGCGAGCTCATCACGGAGGCCCTGGAGGAGGCGGGCCTGCCGGCGGAGCTGGCGGCGGCGGCGGACAGCAGCGACTACGACGAGGCGCTGCGCAGGTCCCACCACGAGGGCATGGACCCGGTCGGCTACGACGTGGGCACCCCGGTCATCCACGTCCAGGGCGTGGCCTTCTTCGGCCCGGTGGTGACGCCCGCCCCCAAGGGGGAGGCCGCCGGCCGGCTGTGGGACGGCGTCAACCTGGTGGCCTCGACCGAGGGCTTCTACGAGCTCAAGCGCTCCCGGGAGAACGGGCCCATCTTCGACTGAGCCGCCGCGACTTCGCGTTCCGCCGGTCGGCCGGTACGGATCCGGAGGAAAAAGGTTCACCCCCCCGCCTGCCGGGCCGAAACTGTTCACCAAGATGAACCGCCACATCACCCTCCAACCCCGCGACCAGCTCGACGACAACGACACGGCGTTCGGTGACGTCCGCCCCGCCGGCCGGGAACACTCCGGGCTCGAAGCGGCGCTGCGCGCCGCCAGCGAGCTGGCGGTGGTGTGGGCGTTCGGGTTGGCGCTGCTGCTCATCCTGGCCCAGCGGGCCTGAGCCGCCCACCCTCCCGGGCAATACCGTGGGGGCGGTGGAGCCGCTCACCTACTCCAGCTACCTGGCGCTGGATCAGATCCTGTCGGCGCAGCACCCCCGCAGCGACGAGCCCGACGAGCTGCTGTTCATCACCATCCACCAGGTCTACGAGCTGTGGTTCAAGCAGGTGCTGCACGAGGTCGACCGCCTCGGGCAGCACCTGGACGCCGGCGACGGTCCCCGCTGCCTGGACACCCTCAAGCGGATCCTCACCATCTTGAAGGTGGCGGTCGCCCAGGTCGACGTCCTCGAGACCATGACCCCCCGCCAGTTCACCGGCTTCCGGGCCCGGCTGGAAGCGGCCAGCGGCTTCCAGTCCGCCCAGTTCCGCCAGCTCGAAGCGGCACTCGGACGCCGGGAGCAGACCATGCTGCGCCCCTACCAGGAGGGCAGCCGGGAGCGGGCCGCCATCGCCGCCCGGATGGCCGCCCCGCCGGTGTTCGACCGGTTCTGCCGGTACCTGGCCGGCCGGGGGTTCGCGGTGCCCGGGTCGGTCCTGGACCGGGACCCCGCCCAGCCCTACACCGGTTCCGCCCAGGTCGAGGACCTTCTGGTCGAGGTGTACGCGGCCGACGGGCCGGAGGCCCAGATCGCCGAGCGGCTGGTCGATCTGGACGAGGGACTCCAGGAGTGGCGCTACCGCCACGTCAAGATGGTGCAGAGAACCATCGGCGACAAGGGCGGCACCGGCGGCTCCTCGGGCGCCCGTTACCTGCAGGGCACCCTGTTCACCCCCGTGTTCCCGGACCTGTGGGCGGTCCGCCGGCGCCTCTAGGCGGGAGCGGCCTCAGACGGCGGTGGCCGGGTCGGTCACCGGGGGGAACACCTCCGCCACCAGGGGCTGGCCGGTCATGGCGTCCACGTAGAACACGGCCGACTCGAAGTAACAGGCCGGCGGGGCGGCGGCCGGGTCGGAGCTGGGCAGGCTTTCCGGCTGGTGCACGTCGTAGATGACCCACACCAGCCTGTGCTCGACCGCCGGGCTGGCCGCGTACAGGTCCCCCAGCAGCACCGAGGTGGAACCGGCGGTGGTGGGGGCGAGAGGCGCCTTGCGGCGCATGACCGCCCACGCCTCGCTGGGGGCGACCGCCGGGTTGCCGTCCGGCGGGGACAGCCGCTCCAGGTCGGGGCCGGGATGGATCACCACCGGGGAGGTGACCGCCCGGGGGGTCGGCATGACCGTGACCGTCGGTTTGGCCAGGTCGGCGGCCGTGCACCGCTCGGCCGGCTGGCCCGGCGGCAGCGGCACCAACGCCCGCGGGTGGAGCCCCCCGGAGCGGCCCGGCGCCGACAGCACCGCGGTGACACCGACCGCCACGCTCACCAGGCTGACCCCGAGGGCACGGCGGGACAGGTGCCGCTGCATCCGCTCGTACTGGGCGTCGGGGGGCGGCCCGGCAACGGGCGAGCCACCACCGCTCATCCGGCGAACGCCCGTACGAGCCGGTCCACCGCCTCGGCCCATTCCCCGTGCTCGATCGGCTTGAGGTCCAAGGCACCGGCGACCAGCGACCCGAGGGCCACCATCAGGGACAGCCGGGTGACCGCCGCCGCCGACACCTGTCCGGTCAGCACACCGGCGGACTGGGCGTCGCCGACCAGACCCCGGAGCATGTCCTCCCGGTCGGCGAGCAGCTCTCCGACCAGGGCGGCGATCTCGTTGTCGTTGCGGGCGGCCACGATGGCCGAGACCAGCAGCGATGCCTCGGTCGGCTCCCGGCGGTCGAAGGTGGAGCCCACCGAGGCCAGGCCCTCCATCAGGCCGGCCGCGCCCCGCCCCAGGACCTGGTCGAGGTCCCGCTCCGCGTAGACCCTGAGCGTGGCCACGAACAGCTCGGCCTTGGAGGCGAAGTGGGCGTAGATGGCCCCGCTGGTGAGACCCGCCTCCGAGGCGATCTCGGAGATGCTGGACCCGTCGTAGCCGCGACGGGCGAACACCTTCGCTGCCGCGCTGAGCAGCGCCGCCCGGGTTTCCTCTGCCGCCACACCGGCTTTCCGGCCCATGGACCCATGGTAGGGGCAGAGGGCGGAACCTTTTTCCGGATGGATCCTAAGATCGGCGCCGCCATGGCCGATCTTCTCGAACTGTCCGCCCGCATCGTCGACTCGGGAACGGCCGACGAGCCGGTCAACCGGGTGACCCAGGAGCTGTCCGAGCTGGCCGACGGTATCGCCGTGGTGGAGTCGTTCTCCCACGTGGTCGCCTTCCGTACCGGCGACGGCCTGGTCCTGTTCGACTCGAGCGGGGTGGCCACCGGCGCCGCCGTGGTCGAAGCGCTGCGGGGCTGGTCGGCGGACCCGGTGCGCACCCTGGTGTACACCCACGGCCACCTCGACCACGTGGGCGGGTCGGCCGCCTTCGTGGCCGACGCCGAGCGGCGGGGTCACGCCCGTCCGGTCTTCGTCGCCCAGGAGCAGGTCCGGGACCGGCTGGCCCGTTACCGGCTCACCGAGGGCTGGAACGCGGCCATCAACGCCCGCCAGTTCGGCTGGCTGCGCTCGTCGGCTCTCGGGATCGGGGCGGAGCGGGGCCGCTTCCTGCCCGACGACGTGGCCGAGCCGGACGTCACCTACCGGGACACTCAGCGCCTGGAGGTGGGCGGCACGGCGTTCGAGCTGCACCACGGCCGGGGCGAGACCGACGACCACACCTGGACGTGGGTGCCGTCGGCCCGGGCGGTGTGCTGCGGCGACTTCCTCATCTGGAACTTCCCCAACGCCGGAAACCCCCAGAAGGTGCAGCGCTACCCGCGCGAGTGGGCGGCCGCCCTGAAGGAGATGGCGGCCATGGAGCCGGAGCTGCTGCTGCCCGCCCACGGCCTCCCCCTGGCCGGGGCCGAGAGGATCCGGCGGGTGCTGCTCGACGTGGCCGGCGCCCTCGACGACCTGGTCGACCGCACCCTGGAGATGATGAACGCCGGCGCCACCCTCGACGAGACAGTGCAGCAGGTCTCGGTGCCGGCCGAGACGCTGGCCCGGCCGTACCTGCGCCCGTTGTACGACGAGCCGGAGTTCGTGGTGCGCAACATCTGGCGGCTCTACGGCGGCTGGTGGGACGCCAACCCGGCCCGGTTGAAGCCGCCGCCCGACCGGGCGCTGGCGTCAGAGGTCGCTGCCCTGGCCGGCAGCGCCGACGTGCTGGCCCGCCGGGCCGACGAGCTGGCCGCCGCCGGCGACCTGCGGCTGGCCGCCCAGCTGGCCGAGTGGGCCGTGCAGGCCGACCCCGACAGCCGGTCCGCCCACGAGATCCGGGCCCGGGTGTACGAGGCCCGCAAGGCCGCCGAGTCGTCGCTCATGGCCAAGGGCATCTTCGCCGGCGCCGCCCGCGAGTCCCGCTCCCGTCTCGGCCCGGCTTCGGCCTGAGGCAGTCCCCAGCTCCTCCTTCCCCTGTCCCCAGGCGCCGGCCACGTCACGTCGACAAACCCCCGGGGGGCCGTTGTCGACGTGATGTGGCCGGGTTGGACGGCCGGGCCGGCCGGTTCGGGCATCGGCCGGCCGTACCCGCCGCTGCCGCAACCCCGGCCGGGGCCGAAAGGTGGATCCCTCCGCCGTACGGGGGGACGATCCACCTCTCGCTGCTAGGGGGGCGGCGCCGGCGGGGGCCGGCGGCCGGCTACAGGGAGCGGAGCCAGGACACCAGCAGGTCGCTGACCTCCGACGCCCTCTCCTGCTGGACCCAGTGGCCGCAGCCGGGGAGGAGGTGGCTGCCCTTGAGACCCGGAAGGGTGGACTTGTGGCGCTCGATGGCCCGGGCTCCCCAGATGGCGGGGCCGTCCTTCTCGCCGGCGATGAACAGCGCCGGCACCTCGATGGGCCGGTTGCGCCACGGCTGGAGGTCGAGCCAGTCGCGGTCGACGTTGCGGTAGCGGTTGAGACCGCCGCGAAAACCGGTCCGCTCGAACTCGGCCACGTAGAAGTCCAGGTCCTCCTCGGTCAGCCACGCCGGCAGCTGCTCCACCGCCGGAAAACGGTCCCGCATCATCTGCCCCCGCCTCACCGTCGCCATGGTCCCCCCGCCGGCCACCCGGGGGGCGTCCCCCGACGCGGCCACGTAGAAGCCCCGCAGCCAGGTCCGGACGTCCAGCTCCGCCTCCGCCTCGGCCCGGCCCGGCTCCTGGAAGTAGGAGATGTAGAACTCCTCCTCCCCGCCGGGCGCCACCATGCCGGCGAAGACCTCGGTGGGCCGGCGGCCGCCGGGCGGACTGTAGGGCACGCTGAGCAGCGCCACCGCCCGGAACACGTCCGGCCGCAGCAGGGCCGAGGTGGCGGCGATCGGGGAGCCCCAGTCGTGGCCGACGATCACCGCCGATCCGGCCCCCAGCTCCTCGACCACGCCCAGGTTGTCGCTCACGTGGCGCAGCATCGAGTACTCCTCGACGGCGAGCGGGGCGGAGGACCGGCCGTAGCCGCGCACGTCGATGGCCACCGCCCGGAAGCCGGCCGCGGCCACGGCGGGGATCTGGTGCCGCCACGAGTACCAGGACTCGGGAAAACCGTGCACCATCAGCACCAGCGGCCCCTCCCCCTCCTCGACCAGGTGGATGCGGCAGCCCCGGGCGTCGATGACCCGGTGCCTCACGGGGTGCTCCCCTGGGGACGCTCCAGCGGGCGCCGGCCGGCGATCAGGCCGCCGTCGACCACGATGGCCTGGCCGGTGACGTAGGCGGAGTCGTCCGACGCCAGCCACAGCGCCGCCCCGGCGATGTCGGCGGGGGTGCCGATCCGGCCGAGCGGGGTGGCGGAGGAGACCCGCTCGGTGACGGTCCGGATGATCGACTCGCTGGACCCCGGGTCGTCCTGCACGCCCATGCTCTTGGCGAAGATGGGGGTGGCGATGCCTCCCGGGTTGATGCAGTTGACCCGGATGCCGAACGGCCCCTGCTCGAGGGCCACGGAGCGGGTGATGCCGATCACCGCCGCCTTGCAGGCGGAGTAGACGTGCGGCCCCATGCCGCCCATCAGCCCGGCCACCGAGGAGGTGGAGATGATGGACCCGCCGCCGGAGGCCTGCATGGCCCGGCAGGCGTGCTTCATCCCGAAGGCCACGCCTTTGACCAGCAGGGCCACGGTGCGGTCGAAGCCCTCCTCGTCGAGGTCGGTGATGGGGCCCATGACCCCGCCGGAGCCGGCGTTGGCGACGAAGCAGTCCAGGCGCCCGAACCGGGACACGGCGGTGTCGACGGCGGCGGCGATGTCGGCCTCCCGGGTCACGTTGCACTCGGCGAAGACGCCGTCGACGGCCTTGGCCACCCGCTCCCCGCCGGCGGTGTCGAAGTCGGCCACCACGACCCGGGCCCCCTCCTCGGCGAAGCGGGTGGCGATGCCCTCGCCGATCCCGCTGGCCGCACCGGTGATCAGCGCTGTTCGTCCATCCAAGCGTCCCATGGGCCCAGACGTTAGATCCCCGCCGGCCCGGCCCGACGGAGAGAACCGGCGGGCTGGGTACCGTGGTTTCATGGCGGTAGCGACAGCCCGTCCGAGCGGAGCCGAGCGACCGCTGAGCGAAGCCGAGCAGCGCCGCGCCCGGCTGCTGGTGGTGACCCGCCGGCGGGCCACCGGGCTGCTGGTGGCAGTGACGGTGGCGTTCGCCCTGGCCACCGCGTTCGTGGGCCGGGCCTCCTGGCTGGGCTGGGTGCAGGCGACGGCGGTGGCGTCGATGGTCGGCGGCCTGGCCGACTGGTTCGCGGTGACGGCGCTGTTCCGCCGGCCGCTGGGCCTGCCCATCCCCCACACCGCCATCGTGGTGGAGCGCAAGGACCGCTTCGCCGAGACGCTGGGCAGCTTCGTGCAGGAGAGCTTCCTGAGCCCCGATGCGGTGATCGCCCGGCTGCACTCGGCGGCGGCGCTGTCGCGCACCGCGGCCTGGTTGTCCGACGAGCGCAACGCCCGGGAGCTGGCCGGCCGGGCGGCCGAGGCGATGGCCGGCGCCGCCGACCTGCTGCGCGACACCGACGTGCACGAGGTCCTCGACGGCCTGGTCCGCCAACGCCTGGACCAGGTGGCGCTGGCCCCGGTGGCCGGACGGACTCTCGAGCACCTGACCCGCGACGGCCGCCACGAGCCGGTCCTCGACGCCGCCCTGGAGGGGCTGGGTCGCTACATCCGGCTCAACGGCCACGAGATGCACCGCCGGCTGGGGGTGCAGTCGCCGTGGTGGCTGCCCGGAACGGTGAGCACCCGGATGGTGACCCGGTTGCTGTTGCGAACCGAGACGGTCGTCGGCGAGATGGCCGGTAACCGCCACCACCCCATCCGCCGCCAGCTCGGCGAGGGCCTGGAGAAGCTGGCTCTCCGCCTGCAGGACGACCCGGCCCTGCGCCAGCGGGGGGAGGAGATCAAGGCCGAGTTCCTGGGCCAGCCGACGGTGCGGGAGCTGGCGGCGGCGCTGTGGACCGACGCCAAGTCGCAGTTGCAGAGCCAGTCGCTCGACCCCGACTCCGAGTTGCGGCGTCGCCTGGCGGAGGTCATCGCCCGCATCGGGCGCCGGCTGAGCACCGAGCCGGCCCTGGCGGGGGCGGCCGAACGGGCGGCCGAGGCGGTGATCCGCACCGTGCTGGCCAACTTCGAGGACGAGCTGGTCGGCCTGGTGACGGGGACCATAGCCCGCTGGGACGCCGGCGACACCGCCCGCCGGCTGGAACTCCTGCTCGGCCCGGACCTGCAGTACATCAGGATCAACGGCACCGTGGTCGGCGCCGCCGCCGGACTGGCGCTGCACGCCATCACCTACGCGGCCAGGTGACCCGCCGGATGCGGATACGGTGCCGGTATGCGCATAGCCAACGTGGGCGGACGGGCCAAGCTGATCGTGGCCGACAAGCTGGCCGTGGACGTGGCCGCGGCCAGCGGCAACCGGTTCGGTCCGGAGCTGCCGCGCCTGTACGGCGACTGGGCGGCCTTCCGGTCCTGGGCTGACGGCTTCGACGCGGACAAAGCGGCGGCCGCCACGGCTGAACCTTTTTCCGAATCAATCGCCGGACCGCCGTCGCCCGCTCCCCGCCAGGTGTTCGCGGTAGCGCTCAACTACGTGGACCACGCCGCCGAGTCGG
This sequence comes from Actinomycetes bacterium, assembly GCA_021827225.1. Next base: position 8,047 of record JAKAXG010000127.1, read on the forward strand.
GGTTCAAACCGCCCGAGAACCCGCTGTTCTTCACCAAGTTCGTCAGCGCCTTCACCGGCCCGGTGACCGAGGTGGTGCTGCCGGAGGGGAAGGTCGACTGGGAGTGCGAGCTGGTGGCGGTGATCTCCCGGGCGGCGCACCGGGTGGCCCCCGCCGACGCCTGGTCGTACGTGGCCGGGCTGACGGTCGGCCAGGACATCTCCGAACGGGTGCTGCAGCGCAGCGGCCCCAGCCCCCAGTACAGCCTGGCCAAGTCCTACCCGGGGTTCGCCCCCACCGGCCCGGTGCTGGTGACCCCCGACGAGTTCGCCGATCCCGACGACCTGGCCATCGGCTGCGAGGTCAACGACACCCCCATGCAGTCGGCGCGCACCGCGGACATGATCTTCCCGGTGGGCGGCCTCATCGCCTACCTGTCGCAGCGGGTGACGCTCTTCCCCGGCGACGTCATCTTCACCGGCACCCCGCCCGGGGTGGGCATGGGCCGCGACCCCCAGGTGTTCCTGCGGCCCGGGGACCGGCTCTCCAGCCACATCGAGGGCATCGGCGAACTGCACCAGACCTTCGTGGGCGGCTGATCGAGCCGGCCTTCCCGGGCGGTCGGATCAGGCGGACTTGACGGCCGAGACCTCGAACTCGAGGGTCACCTTCTCACTGACCAGGATGCCGCCGGCCTCCAGGGCCACGTTCCAGTTCAGCCCCCAGTCCTTGCGGTTCACCTGGGCGCTGCCCTCCAGGCCGATGCGCTGGTTGCCCCAGGGGTCCTGCACCGGGCCGCTCACCTCGAACTCCACGGTGACGGGCCGGGTCTCGGCCTTGATGGTCAGGTCGCCGGTCACCCGGTAGTGCTCGTCATCGACCTTCTCGACCGAGGTGCTGGCGAAGCGGATCTCCGGGTAGTTGTCCATGTCGAAGAAATCGTTGCCCCGCAGGTGGGCGTCGCGATCGGCGTTGCGGGTGTCGATGCTGGTGGCCTTGATGGTGAGCTGCAGGTTGGATCCGGCCGGGTTGTCGGCGTCGAAGTAGCCCGAGCCCTCGAACTCGTTGAACGACCCCCGCACCTTGGTCACCATGGCGTGGCGGGCGACGAAGCCGATGCGGCTGTGGGTGGGATCGATGGAGTAGGTACCGGTCAAGGTGGTGGTGGTGGTCTCCGACATGGTTCCTCCTGGAGAAGTGGTTG
>JAKAXG010000128.1 GCA_021827225.1 Actinomycetes bacterium
CGGGCTGGCACCTCGTTCGCAAGCCAGAAGCAAGCCTCGGCAGACGGTTCGTGAACCCAGCCCATCGGATCAACCGACGCTAGGACAAGCCCAGCACCAGGATCGATTATCAATCAGACGGCTACGGTCACCGCAAGTCAGACCGGCTCCCCGGCGCTCCGGTACCGAATGTGCGAGCAGAACGTGCGGGCGCAGCACAGGCGGAAGGGCGATAGAGACTGGCGCCGCGTGCCTCATACCGCGCGGTGATATCCAGGTGGGGCATAGCCGGAATGTGCCGGTAGGGGTCGGACCATAACGCGGGCTCAGAAGCAGTCCCTCCGGAGTCGCGTAGGGCGGCCGAACGGCGACCGCCTCGCCTGGCGTCCTGCCCATTGGCGTCGTTCAGACAAGCACCCGGGATCAGATTGCTGTCACTCTCACACGAGCGGCATCGAGGAGGAGCGCAGCGTGGCGGACGCAAGCGGCGGCATCGGCTGAAGCGACGTCTCTGGATTCGTAGGCGGCCTGGGTCTTTCGGTCGAGAACCCGCTTGAGCGAGCTGGCCAGCTTCCGGTCGACCTTCGCCAGTAGCTCGACGGCCGCCAGGTGGCTGCCGTCTGCGGAGCGCTCCCGGAGAGCCAGGCAGCAGAGTGCGTCGGCGGACGCGATGGCGGAGTGGATGGCGTTGGTGGCTATGACGTCCGGGTTGCTGGCTCGTTCGGCGGCTTCAAGGAAGTCTTCGGCGTCGTGGAGCCGGGCCCGGGCGTCGGTGACATCGCACGCGGCACGCCGGCCGATCGGGCGCGGAGTCATCGTTGTCGCAGGAGGCTACGGCTGCCGGGCTTCAGTGCCAGTCCGTCCCGCCTGATCGCCTCGACGAGCGGGTTCTGGCTGCCGACGAGCTCGGCGAGGCTGCCCCGGGTGTGCTCGACGAGCTGGAGCCGGTTACCGGTCCAGGCTTCGACGGCGCGGTGCAGATCTGCGACGGCGGTGGTCCACTCGTCGGTGTCGAGACTGGTGTCAGCCACCACCAGGAGGTCGATGTCTGAATGGCGGTCCCCGTCACCCCGGGCCGCCGACCCGAACATCCAGGCCGCAGAAAGATGCCTCCATTCGGCCAGATGGTCGGTCAAGCGACTCAGCAGCCGACCACGCGTCTCGACCAACGCTCGGAGGGGATCGGCCAGGAGATGCTCACGGTTGAGGGTCACCAGGAGTGACTGCCCGGCCCGCTCGGCACGAACCAGCCCGACGTCGCTCAGGTCGTTCACGGTGCCGAGCGCGGTCTGCGCGGAGACCCCGGCGTGCTTGGCGAGCGTACGGACGGTCACCGGCCGGGCGAGCTGGGCCAGGGCAGACACCACCTGTCCCCGGGCTCCGGGCAGTAGGTCGTCGGCGGGCGACCGAAGATTCATCGTGTCCAGAATACTGGATACACATCTAGAATACTAGATACACATCTAGAATACTAGACGGAAATAGTTCGGCCGATTCCCGGCAGATAGTTCGCCTAGCGAAGCTTCACGTCTAGTTTCTGGACTACAAAACCGGCGCACGAGACCGTAGTTGAGCGAACCAGTCGGAATTTTTACGCACTCTGACCTGGGCTTTTGTAGTTCAGCGGGCCAGACGAAGGGCGATCAGGGCGTTTCGAGACCGTCCGATTCGGCCGCTCTCGCATCCCTCCTCGGCCCATCGAGACTACAACACCGGGCCCGATCAGGGGCTGTGGCTGCCGACCCCGGACTCGCGCAGCGACTCCTCCAGGAGGCGCTTGGCGGTGATCAGATCCAGCCACTCGCCGTCGGCCGTGCCGGCGCTGCGCCGGCTGTGGGCGGCCAGCAACTCGCTGACCTCCGACACCGCCGCCTGCACGACGCCGCGGTCCCCGCCGGCCATGTTCCACAGTTCGGTCGGGCCCTGACGGCCGTAGGGGGACGGGCTGCCGGCCAGCTCCCGGGCCCGGCGGGCCAGGTCCGCCGGGGAGGCCCCGGTCCGGGCCTCCGGGGCCTCGGGGCCGGCCTGCGCCCCGCCGGCCAGGTCGTCGAGGTGGAGCACCGGGCGGCCCCCGATGGACTCCTCGCCGGGGCCGGGGATGCCGGCGGTGTCCACGATGCGCTCGGTGCCGTAGAGGTGCTCCCACGCATCGGCCTCGGCCGGGCGCAGGTCGTTCCAGGCGTGTCCGCTCCACCCGCAGGGGCAGGTGGCGGTGTGGGACCGGCCCCACCGCTTGATGATCACGTGATGGTCTCCGCCCCGAGACATGTCACCTCCTGGGTGTCGGATACGGACGAGCGTAACCCCCGCCGGTGGGGTCCAAACCCCGGACTCCCGGCCCTTCGAGTGATACGTATTGTCATGAAACAGGTGCAATACGTATCGAACGTCATGGCCGCTACGGGTAGTTGAACGGGACCGGCGCCGATGACCCGGTGCCGGTGTCGACCACCACCGGCACCGCCGGCGAGGGGGACACGCCGGTGGGGACCGTGGCCACGCAGGTGGTGCTGCTCGGGCAGGAAACCGAGGCGGCCACGCCGGCGAAGGTGACGGTGATCACCCCGGAGGGGCTGAACAGGCCCGACCCGCTGATGGTGACGGTCTGCCCGGCGGTGCCGGCGGCGGGGGAGATGGAAGTCACCGCCGGGCCCCCGCCGGCCGGGACGGTGGTGGCCGGGGTGGTGGTGGCCGGCGGCGGGGCCGTGGTGGTGGTTGGGGCCGGCGCTGTGGCCCGCTTCGGGGCGGTGGTCGAGTTCCCGGTGGCCGCGGTCCTCCGGTAGGGGTGGGATCCGCCGGAGGTCACGGCGGTGACGGCCAGGGCTATCAGGGCCAGCGCCGCCACGCCGCCCAGGGCGGCGAGCAGGCGGGGCCCGGGCCGGCCCCCGGGCGACCGCGGTGATCTCCGGGCCGGCCCTGCCCCCGCCGGGCCGGCCGCCGCGGGGGCCACCGGGTCCACCGGGTCCGCCACCGCCGGTGTTCCGACCGCCGGTGTTCCGCCCGCCGGTGTCGGCCGGTCCACCGGCTGGGCCTCGGGGGTGAACTGCATCACCGGGGGGGCCGGCGGAGGGGCGGTCCAGCCCCGGGCATCAGGTTGTACCGGGAGGGCCGCCGGCCCGGTCCGGCCCTGCTCGGCGCTCCGGCCCAGATCCCGCAGGGCCGACGAGTGGCTGGCCATCCGGCGCCGCAGTCGGCGCCGCTGCCAGATGGGGCCGGCGCCGGCCAGCAGGGCGGCAGCGCACGCGGCGAGGATGACTCCGGTCATGCTGGTTCCTCCTACCCCGGCGCCGGTGCCCGGACACCGGCGGGGACCGCCCCCAGGTTGCCACCCGGAGGAGGAAATCGGTACCACGCCGGGTGCCCCGGCGTAACTTCCGCTCATAGCCCGGCCGCCACGGCCGAAACACCCTGTATGAGGGCCATTCGGCCATACGCCCAGATGCCGGTGCCGGCGGCCGGCGCGCTGCCCGCCGCCCCGGTCATCCCGGCCGGCTCGCTGCGCCTGTCGGGCAGCGCCGGCTGCCCCCGGTGGCGGGGCCGGCTGCACCTGGCGGCGGCCGTGGCCGCCGTCCCCGCCGGGGCGGCCCTGGTGGCCCGCCGCCCGTCGCTCCTGGTGGCCCTCTACGCCCTCGGGCTGACCGCCCAGTTCGCCGTCAGCTCCGCCTACCATCTCATCCCCTTCGGGGCTCGGGCCCGGCGGCGGATGAGGCAGGCCGATCACGCCACCATCTACTTCTTCACCGCGGCGTCGGTGACGGTGTTCTGCCGCTACGCCGTCGGCGGCGGCCTGGGCGTGGCGGTGGCCGCCGCCGCCTGGGCCGGAGCATCGATCGGGGTGACTATGAAGGTGGCGGCCTTCGACCGGTCGGCCGGAACGGGCGCGGCGCTGTACCTGCTGCTCGGCTGGCTGGCGGCGGTCACCCTGCCCCGGGCGGTCCCCCACCTGGCGTGGTCCCAGATGGCCCTGCTCGGGGCGGTGGCGGCGTTCTACAGCGCCGGGGTGGTGGTCCTCTTCACCCGCCACCCCGACCCGGCCCCGGCGACCTTCGGCTACCACGAGGTGTGGCACGCCGCGGTGGTGGCCGCCTCGGCGTGCTACTTCGCGGTGGTGTGGGGGCTGGTGCACCCGGTTTGACCCGACCCCGTCGGGGGAAGCATCACGTTCCGTGCCGAGCCACGACCTGCTGGTCCTGTGGACGCAGATCGCGTCGCTCCTCCTCGCGGCCCGCCTGCTGGGCGCGCTGGCCGGCCGGGTGGGCCAGCCGGCGGTGGCCGGCGAGCTGACCGCCGGCCTCCTGCTGGGTCCGTCGGTGTTCGGCCACCTGTACCCGGCCGGCTTCCACTGGCTGTTCCCGAAGGCCGGGGGCTCCGTCCCGCTGACCGCGCTGACCTCGATCAGCCTGGTGGGCCTTCTCGTGGCCATCGGCGCCGAGACCGACCTGCCCCTCATCCGCCGCCTGGGCCGGGCGGCCACCTCCGTGACCGTGGCCAGCCTGCTGGTGCCCCTGGCGGCCGGCGCCGCGGTGGCGGTGGTCCTGCCCCGCAGCCTCATGGGGCCCCACGCCTCCATCACCCCCTTCGTCATCGTGGTGGCCGGCTCGGTGGCGGTGTCGTCGCTGCCGGTCATCGCCAAGATCGTCTCGGATCTGGGTCTGGTCCGGCGCAACGTGGGCCAGATGGCCATCGCCACCGGGACCGCCCACGACGCCGTGGGCTTCGTGCTGGTGGCTCTCGCCACCGGCCTGGCCGGTACCCGGGGCGGGTCGGCCGGGCGGGTGGCCGTGGCGCTGATCGGGGTGGCCGGCGTCAGCGCCGTGATCCTCACCGCCGGGCAGCGGGTCTTCGACTACTCGCTGCGCCGGGTCCGCCGCCGCGGTCCCAACGTCACCGGGTCCCTGACCGTCTGCGTGGTCGGCGCCACGGTGGCCGCCGCGGTGATGCAGGCGTTCGGGGTGGAGGGGGCGCTGGGGGCGTTCGTGGCCGGGGTGGCGCTCGGGCGGTCCCGGTTCCAGCTGGGCCGGGCGGTGTCGGTGCTCAACACCATGACCACCACCATCTTCGCCCCGCTGTATTTCTCCACCGCCGGGCTCAAGGTCGACCTCGGGGTCCTCGGGCGGGGCTCGGTGGCGGTGGCCTTCGGCGCCGTCCTGGCGGTGGCGGTGCTGGCCAAGTTCGCCGGCGCCGCCCTGGGCGGGCTCACGGCCCGCCTCCCCCGGCGGGAGATCGTGGCCCTCGGCGTCGGGCTCAACGGGCGCGGCGCCCTGCAGGTGGTGCTGGCCACCGCCGGGCTGAGCGTGGGGGTGCTAACCACCGCCTCCTACACGGTGATCATCCTCATGTCGGTGGTGACTTCGCTGGCGGTCCCCCCGCTGCTGCGCCTGACGCTCGGCGGGTGGGCCGGCACCGAGGAGGAGCAGGAGCGGCTGGGCCGGGAGGAGCAGCTGGAGCGCAACGTGGTGGTGCGGGGCCAGCGGCTGCTCCTGGCCAGCCGGGGCAGCCGCAGCTCCATAGTGGCGGCCGAGCTGCTGTCCGCGGCCTGGCCGGAGGAGACGGCGGTCACGGTGCTGTCCATCGGCGGGGCCGCCACCGGCGAGGTGCCCCCGGCGGTGCAGGCCATCCTCGACGTGCTGGCCGACCGCCCGGTGGAGCACCGCCGGCTGCGATCCGAGTCGGTGGCGGAGGAGATCCTGGCCGAGGCCAACCTGGGCTACGGGGCCATCGCGGTGGGAGCCGCCGACGAGCCGGAGGGCGGTCACCTGCTGTCACCGGTGCTCGACGAGCTGCTGATGCGCAGCCCCCTGCCGGTCATCATCGTGCGCCGGCCCCGCCTCGACGGGGCGGCCATGCCCGCGGCGTTCCAGAAGGTGCTGGTGCCGGTAACCGGCACCCCGTCGTCGCGAGCCGGTCAGGAGGTGGCCTGCAACGTCAGCCTGTCACTCGGCACCCAGGTGGTCCTGGCCCACGTGGTCACCCGCAGCGACGGCGACGGCCGCCGGGCCGGGGCCCCGCTGGCGGCGGTGGGTGCCGGGTCCCGGCCGGCTCCGCCCCCGGCCCCGCCCCGGCGGGAGCTGGCCGCCGCCGAGGGGGGCGCCCAGGTGGTGCTGCGCGGCGCCTGGGAGACGGCCATCGACATGGGCGTCGAGCCGGAGGTGGTGCTCCGCCACGGCCGCTCCGCCGGCGACGAGATCCTGGCCGCGGCGCAGGAGGTCGGCGCCGACGTTCTTGCCCTCGGGGCCACCGTCCGCCAGGTGGAGGGCCGGCCGTTCCTGGGTCACACGGTGGAGCAGGTGCTGGCCCGCTCCGACGCCACGGTGGTGGTGGTGGCCCTGCCCGAGCACGCCTCCAAGCTGGGCTCGGTGATGGCCGAGACCACCGGCTGAGCGTCGGGCGCCCGGCGCCGAGCCGGCGGTGACCGTCAGGGCCGGGCGCTCAGGCGCAGCCACACCGACTTGCAGTGCTCGGAGCTGCGCCGCACCCCCCACTCGCCGGCCAGGGCCTCGACGATCTGCAGGCCCCGACCGTGCTCGGAGTAGCGCGACGGGGACTCCGGCGCCGGCAGGTCCCGGGTGCCGTCGGTGACCTCTATGACGACGTCGCCGGCGGCGTCCCTGACCGTCACCAGGCACTCGGTGGAGTCGGTGTGCACCGAGACGTTGGCCACCAACTCGGTCACGCACAGGGTGGCCGCGTCCTCCAGCGCCCGGTGCGGGGAGCGCCTGAGGAAGTCCCGCACGAACCTGCGGGCGCGCGCCGCGCTGGCCGGCTCGGCCGGCAGTCTTATGGTTTCCTCCGCCTGGAAGGGAACGTCGCCTCGTTCCACCCCCCGGTCCTACCCTCTTCGGCGCCGTTCCAAGAGCGGTTCGACCCAGCGTCGCGGAACCGGTCGCCGGCGGGCCTACTCTCTACGGCTGTGCCCGTCTACGAGTACCTGTGCCGCACCTGCGACAGCCGATTCGAGGCCCGGCGCTCCATGAGCGAGGCCGCCGCGCCCATCGACTGCCCGCAGGGCCATCCCGACACCACCCGGCTGCTGTCGGTGTTCGCGTCGGTCGGCCGGTCGACGGCCGGTTCCGCCCCGGCCCCGGCTCCCCGCCCGATGGGGGGCTGCGGGGGCGCCTGCGCCTGCGCCGGCTAGCCGCCGACCGCCGGTAGGGTAAATCCCGCCGGGTTTGGGTACTACCGCCTCGACGGGCGCTTCCGGCGGGAAGCCCGAGGGGAGGTGGATATGACGATCCTGGACGCGGTTCCCGAAGGTCACGTCGAGGGCCATCCGATCGAACGGCGCATGGTGCGCTTCGACTGGTCGGAGACACCGGCGCACTGGGTGCCCGGCGACGCCTTCTCCAGCCACGTGATCAACGTCTTGCACCTGCTGCTGCCGGCCGGGGAGAGCTGGTTCATCGACGTGATCAACCGGGTCCGGCCCCAGATCACCGAGGAGGAGGTCGCCGAGGCGGTGCGGCCGTTCATCCAGCAGGAGTCCTGGCACGCCCAGGCCCACCAGCGGGTGCTCGAGGCCCTGGACCAGCAGGGGGTCGACAGCGCCGGCTTCACCGAGCGGCTGGAGCACATGTTCAACGAGGTGCTCACCCCCGACCACCGCGGCTGGCCGCCGTTCCTGCGGGCGTGGATGGAGCGGCGCAACCTGGCCGCGGTGGCGGCCATCGAGCATTTCACCGCGGTGCTGGGCCACTGGATCCTGACCAACCGCCGGCTCGACGAACTCGGCGCCGATCCCCAGATGCTCGACCTGCTGCGCTGGCACGGGGCCGAGGAGGTCGAGCACCGGGCCCTGGTATTCGACGCTCACCGGGCGGTGGGCGGCCGGTGGACCCAGCGGGTGACGGCCATGCTGACGGTGGCGCCCATGCTCACCTGGTACTGGGTGACCGGGGTCCGCTATCTGGCCGCCCACGACCCCCGCTACCCGGCCGGGGCGCCCAGCTGGCGGGAGTACTTCAAGGCCGCGTCCGACGGCCGGCTGCCCACCTTGAAGCAGCTGTTCGACCGGGTACCGCGCTACATGAAGCCGTCGTACCACCCGAGCCAGGACTTTTCCACGGAGATGGCCCTGGACTACATCGCCCGGTCCCCGGCGGCCCGGGAGGCCATGAGCCGGCGCAACCGGTGATCCCCGAGCAGGTTCCGGCCGGGGTTTAGCGGCCCGGACGGGGCTCAGCCGGCCGGCCGGGCCCCGTTCGCCGGCCGTCGCCCGGCGAACCACGACGACAGCATCTGCGAGCACTCCCCGCCCAGCACCCCGGCGGTGACCGGCAGTTCGTGGTTGAGGCGCGGGTCGGCGCACAGGTTGTAGAGCGACCCGCACGACCCGGCCTTGGGGTCGGCCGCCCCGAACACCACCCGGCCGACCCGGGCCGCCACCAGGGCCCCGGCGCACATGGGGCACGGCTCGAGGGTCACATACAGCGTGGCGTCGGAGAGCCTCCAGCCGCCCAGCCCGGCGGCCGCCTCCCGCAGGGCCAGGATCTCGGCGTGGGCGGTGGGGTCGCGCAGCTCCTCCCGGCGGTTGGCCGCCACCGCCACCACCCGGCCGGCCACGGCCACCACCGCCCCGACCGGCACCTCCCCGGCGTCGCCGGCCTGGCGGGCCGCCTCCAGGGCCAGAGCCATCATGGCCCGGTCGTCGCCGGGCCGGTCGGTGGGCTCTTCTTCCTGCGTCATGAACCGGAAGTCTGGCAAACGGGCCGGCAGGGAAGCAGCCGGCGGCCGGCGAATCCTCACGATAGGGACGAAACGGCGGCTTGGGCGGTGCTGGGGCCGCCCAAGCCGCCGAGTCCCGGATCGCCCGGTCCTACCGGATGCGCACCGGCAGCGACCGCGGGCCGCGCACCTGACCGCCGGACCAGGTCACCGCAGCCGGGTCCGCCAGCTCGAACTCGGGGTAGCGGGCCAGCCACTCCTCGAGCGCCACCCGCAGCTCCATCCGGGCCAGGTTGGACCCCAGGCAGCGGTGGATGCCGAGCCCGAAGGCGGCGTGGCGGTTGTCCACCCGGTCCAGGCGGACCTGGTCGGCGTCGGCGAAGGCCTCGGGATCCCGGTTGGCCGACGGGAACGGCAGCAGCAGCCAGTCCCCCTCTTTCATCGGGCAGCCGTGGAAGTCGAAGTCCTGGGCCACCAGCCGGGCCATGGTCACCGGGG
>JAKAXG010000129.1 GCA_021827225.1 Actinomycetes bacterium
GACCATCCCGGCCCTGGCCCCCGCCTCGATGGACATGTTGCACACCGTCATGCGGCCCTCCATGGTCAGGGCCCGGATGGCCTCGCCGCGGTACTCGATGACGTGGCCCATACCCCCGCCGGTGCCGATCCGGCCGATGATGGCGAGCACCAGGTCCTTGGGGCCGACGCCCTCGGGAAGCCGGCCGTCGACGGTGACCGCCATGGTGCGGGGGCGCCGCTGCGGGAGGGTCTGGGTGGCCAGCACGTGCTCGACCTCGCTGGTGCCGATCCCGAACGCCAGGGCCCCGAACGCACCGTGCGTGGAGGTGTGGCTGTCGCCGCACACGATGGTCATCCCCGGCTGGGTCAGCCCCAGCTCCGGCCCGATGATGTGCACGATGCCCTGGTCAGGGTGCCCCATCTCGAACAGCTCGATGCCGAACTCCTTGCAGTTGGCCGCCAGGACCTCCATCTGCCGGGCGGAGATGGGATCCTCGACCGGCTGGTCCAGGGCGGTGGTGGGGACGTTGTGGTCCATGGTGGCGATGGTGAGATCCGGCCGGCGCACGCCCCGCCCGTTCAGGCGCAGGCCGTCGAAGGCCTGCGGCGAGGTGACCTCGTGGACGAGGTGGAGATCGATGTACAGCACGTCGGGCTCGCCTTCGGCGGCGCGCACGACGTGGCGTTCCCAGACCTTGTCGGCGAGTGTGCGGGGTTCACTCATGGCTGACCCTTCCATCCCACATAATGAGATATTGTCTTGAAGTGTGGGAACGAGTCTAAGCAGCGTGGGGGTGGTGGACAAGGCGGTTCTGATCCTCGACGCCCTCGAAGCCGGCCCCTGCAGCCTGGCCGAGCTCACCGGTCGCACCTCGCTGCCCAGGGCCACGGCCCACCGGTTGGCCGTGGCCCTGGAGGCGCACGGGCTCGTCGGCCGGGACGCCGGGGCCCGCTTCGTTCTCGGTCCCCGGCTGGTGGACCTGGGCCGGGCGGCTGGCTCCCGCCCCCATAGGTCGTTGGCGGAGACGGCCGGACCGGTCCTGGTGCGCCTGCGGGACGGCACGGGGGAGAGCGCCCAGCTGTACGTGCGCTCGGGGGACACCCGGGTGTGCGTGGCCGCCTCGGAGTCGCCCCACAGCCTGCGGACGATCGTGGCCATCGGGGCGGTGCTGCCGATGGACCGCGGCTCGGCGGCCAAGGTCCTGGCCGCCGACCCCTCCGTGCTGTCCCGGGGCTGGGCGGAGAGCGTGGAGGAGCGGGAGCGGGGGGTTGCCTCGGTCAGCGCGCCCGTCCGGAGCGGTGGCCGGGTCGTGGCGGCCGTCTCGGTCTCGGGCCCGGTGGAGAGGACCAGCCGCCAGCCGGGGCGCCGCTACGCCGAGGCCGTCACGCAGGCGGCGGCCGCCATCGAGGCAGACCTCGCCGAGCTGAATTTTCACGGCAGCTTCTGAGACGCCGTCGGCTGCGGGTGCTGGCCCGGTCAGCCCGGACCGGTCCCCGGCACCCGGTCGTCCTGCTGGCGCACCGCCGAGCAGGCGGACAGGAGCGCCGGCACGAAGGCCCGGGGCGAGTCGACGCAGGCCCGGTGGGTTCCCGCGACGGGGAACAGGAGGGCGCCGGGGATGGTGTCGGCCAGGTACTGCTGGCGGCGGGGGGAGACGGTGGTGTCCATCTCGGTCATCACCACCGCCGTCGGGACGTCGATCTGTTCGATCCAGCCGGTGGAGTCGAAGCGCGACAGGGCCAGGCCGGCCTGCATCAGGGCCGACGGGTCGTGGCGGCCCCACTCCTCGATCGCCCAGGCGGCCGCCCCGCCGTTGGCGCTCCAGCGCCGGGTGGCCAGGCTCATGCCCTGGCGGCGCACCCCGGCCGGGAGCAGCGACAGGGCCACCGACGCCCCCAGCCCGATGGTGCCCACGGGCCCGCTGAACTGCCCCCGGCTGGCGAAGCGCGCCGCGGTCGCGCACAGCACCAGCTCCGACACCAGCCCGGGGTGGCGCTTCCACACCAGCTGGGCGATGGGGCCGCCCATGGAATAGCCGACGATGGTCGACGGACCCAGCTCGAGCGTCTCGATGAGTGCGGCCACGTCGTCGGCGCAGTCCTCGAGCCGGAACGGGAGCCGGCTGCTGATGCCGCGACCGTGACCCCGGTGATCCAGCGCCACCACCCGGTACCTCGACGTCAGGGCCGGGAAGCAGCGGTACCAGTTCAGCGCCGCCGTCGAGGTCCAGCCGTGCAGCAGCACCACCGGGCTGGCGTCAGCGGGCGAGGGGGCCGCCCCTGAGTCATAGACCCAGGTCCGGCCCCGTCCGGGCAGTTCGATCCGGCGGGCGGGGGGTAGTTCGGCGGGACGCTCCACTGGACCCAAGTTACGGTCCCGTCCCGCTAACAGGATGAGCAGTGCGTCATCCGGCTCCGGGGACGCCGCCCGCCGCGGCCCGGGCCTGGAAGTGGCGTTCCAGGGCCCAGCTCATGGATTCGCGGGCCAGGGCCGGGTGGTAGCGCCAGCGCAGCAACTGGCGCTCCACCGCCTCACCGTCCTCGCCCAGCTCCAGCAGGCTGAGGGCCAGCTGCCGGCTGCGTCGGCGGGCCGCCTCCGCCGGTGGCACGCTCAGCTGGTCCGCCAGCCACCGTTCGTGGGCGTCCTGGAGGGCGGGCGACAGGCGGCTGGCCTGGCGGCGTGACAGTGGTGGCAGCCGCCTCACCACGTCGAGCCGGCCCGGCTCGGGCAGGCGGGCCAACTCGAACTGGACCATCCGGTTCACCGTGCGGAAGAACGCGGAGTTCCGCCCGCCCGGATCGCCGAGCCCGAGGGCCCGGGCCGTCTCGCTGAGCGACATGTCGAAGCCCTCCGGAGCGGCGTCGAAGCCGGCTGCCAGCCGGCGCAGGAGCCAGGTGGTACTGGGGCCGATGATCGCCAACCAGAACCGTTCGACGTAGGGGGACCTGGGGTCGAACCCGGTCCTCTGGAGGGACCCCTCCTCCCAGGGCCGGATGGCCACCAGATCGGAGCTGAATGCCACGAGCGTCACTTCGCACCTCCACAGCTATTGTCAGTAGATTTCATGTATACCAATGATCCCTGGACGGTTGCAAGGGGGGATGTGTGACACTGGAGCCATGGCTGTGGAAGATGGAGGCTCCAGGGCGGCCGGGATCCTCAGGAGGGCCGGGCGGATCACCGTCCTCACGGGGGCCGGGATCTCCACCGACAGCGGGATCCCGGACTTCCGGGGGCCGCAGGGCGTGTGGACCAAGAACCCGGCGGCGGAGAAGACCTCGACGCTGTCGCACTACCTGGCGGACCCCGAGGTCCGGCGGGTTTCGTGGCAGCAGCGCCTCCACTCGCCGGCGTGGGAGGCCCGGCCCAACGCCGGCCACCGGGCTCTGGTGGAAGTGGAGCGCCAGGGCCGGCTGGTCGCCCTGATCACCCAGAACATCGACGAGTTGCACCAGCGGGCCGGTAGCGATCCGGGCCGGGTCATCGAGGTGCACGGGACCATGCACCGGGTGGTGTGCTGGGGGTGCGGGGACGAGGCCCCCATGCAGGCGGCCCTGGACCGGGTGCGGGCCGGCGAGGAGGACCCTCCGTGCCGGCGCTGCGGCGGTGTCCTGAAGTCGGCGACCATCAGCTTCGGTCAGTCCCTGGACAGCCGGACCATCCTGCGGGCCGAGATGGCGGCCATGTCCTGCGACGTGCTGTTGGCCGTGGGCACGACCCTGGCGGTTCATCCCGCCGCCGGCCTGGTGCCGCTGGCCGCCGAGGCCGGGGCCGAGGTGGTCATAGTCAACGCCCAGCCCACGCCCTACGACGACGTGGCCGCCGCGGTGGTGCGGGGTTCGATCAGCGAGGTGCTTCCCGACCTGGTCGCCCGGCCTGGCTGAGCGACCCGGTCTCTACCAGCCGCCCCGGTGCAGCACCTCGCTCAGGGGCCGGCGGGGCCGCCGGGCGGCGGAACCGGCCGGTCCGGGTTCGGACTCCGGCCACCCGAGGGCCACGGCCCCGATCGGGTCCCAGCCCGGGGGCACCCCGAACTCGGACCGGAGGCGTTCCGCTGCTCCCGGCCTCAGCCCGAAGAACAACGCTCCGAGCCCTTCCGCCACCGCCCCCAGCAGCAGGAGCATGGTGGCGAAGGAGACGTCCACCGTCCAGTAGTCCACGCTCCACCCGCCGGCCGGGCCGGCCGGGGTCTTGTCCGGCTCGCCGTAGCGGGAGCGGTAGGCCTCCTCGCTGGCCAGGGGGACAACGATTGCCGGAGCCCTGACCAGGCCCGGCAGGGTGGGGGAGGCCAGCCAGGCGGCGTCGGCGTCGGCCGCCCAGAACCGGTCGACCTGGGCCCGCCCCTCGAGGACCAGGAAGGCCCAGCCCTGGGTGTGGCCGGCCGACGGAGCCCGCCGGGCCCGGTCGATGAGGCGATCGAGCAGCGCCGGTTCGACCGGCCGGTCCGAGAAGTTCCGGCACATCCGCCGCCGGCGGATCGCCTCGTCGAGGTCCATATCCCGACCGTAACGGTAAGATTTACGTCATGCTCCGGAAATCGGCCGGCGTCGCATTCCCGGAGCGGCAGAACGATGGAAATGATTCACGCCCGAATGTGGTTCTCACGAGGAGAACTCCGAGCGGGTCTAACGAAGGAGCATGATGGCCAGCTTCCGTGATCTGCTGCGCGACACCAAGGCACGCATCCGCGAGATCGAGACCGCCGACGCCGAATCCGAGGTCGGGCGCCCCGGCACCGTGGTCCTCGACGTGCGCGAACCCGACGAGTACGAGCAGGGAGCCCTGCCGGGTGCCGTCCACATCCCCCGGGGCCACCTGGAGAGCCAGGTGGAGAGCAGGGTCCCCGACCGCGACGCCCACATCGTCGTCTACTGCGCCGGCGGCACCCGCTCGGCGTTCGCGGCCGACACACTGGCCCAGCTGGGCTACAGAGACGTGGTGTCGATGGCGGGAGGCTTCAACAAGTGGAAGGACGAGGGGCGCAACTGGAAGGCCCCGGTGAGCCTGACCGCGGAGCAGCGCAACCGCTACCAGCGCCACATCCTGCTGCCGGAGGTGGACGTGGCCGGCCAGGCCAAGCTCCTCGACTCCAAGGTTCTGCTCCTGGGCGCCGGTGGGCTCGGGTCGCCCGCCGCTCTCTACCTGGCCGCCGCCGGGGTGGGGACCCTCGGGATCATCGACATGGACGTGGTCGACGAGTCCAACCTGCAGCGCCAGATCCTGCACAACATGGACCGGGTCGGTGAGCGCAAGGTGGACTCGGCCAAGAAGACCCTCACCGGCCTCAACCCCGACGTCACGGTGGTGACCTACGACGTGCGCCTGGGCGCCGACAACGTCATGGACATCTTCTCCGGCTACGACGTCATCATCGACGGCACCGACAACTTCCCGACCCGCTATCTCGTCAACGACGCCTCTCTCAAGCTCGACATCCCGGTCGTCCACGGATCGATCTTCCGCTTCGAGGGCCAGGCCAGCGTCTACCTGCCCCACCAGGGGCCGTGCTACCGCTGCCAGGTGCCCGAGCCGCCCCCGGCCGAGCTGGCCCCCTCCTGCTCCGAGGCCGGGGTACTGGGGGTCCTGCCGGGGATCATCGGCAGCATCCAGGCCATGGAAGCCATCAAGCTCCTTCTCGGTATCGGTGACCTGCTGGTGGGTCGCCTGCTGGCCTACGACGCCCTGGAGGAGAGCTTCCGGACCTTCAAGGTCAACCGGGATCCGGAGTGCGCCGCGTGCAGCATCCCCAAGGAGCAGCTCGTCATCGCCGAATATGACGGGTTGTGCATGCCTCATCCGATCCAGGCTCCGGTATCCGCCTAGGAGGAAAAAGGGCCGCCCTCGCGCTCCTGGCCCTCCTGCCGCTGGTCCTCGCCGGGTGCGGGGCAGGGTCGTCGGACAACGCGACCCTGCCCCCTCCCAGATCCGATCCGGGGTCGGTGGCGGCTGGGCGCGGCCCTTCCGTGTCGGTGTCGGGCTCGGTGCCCCAGCTGGCCGGCCGGCCGGGGGTCAACGCCGTCCTGCGCCGGGCCGCCGCCTCCCTGGCCCCCGGTTGCCGGCCGGTCACCGAGCGTGACGACCCCCAGCTGGTCTCGTTCCTCTGGGTGTGCCCGGGGAAGCGGGTGGCTACCGCCACCGTCGAGCTGGCCCAGGGCCGGCAGGTCACCCTCGGGGACCTGCTCACCGGGTCGTACGCGCCGTACCTGTCGTCGATCGCGCAGGCCCAGCTCCAGGCGGACGGCGTAAGCCGCCCTTCGGTATCGGACCTGGGCACGTGGTACCTGACCCCCTCCGCCCTGGTGGTGGTCTTCCCGTCGGGAGCCGTGTCGTTCCCCATCTCCAGCCTCACGCCGTACCTGAAGGACCCGTCGCTGTTCGGCTGAGCACCCATCCCTTCCGGAGCACCCCCCGCCGTCCATCTAACCTTGGCGTCATGGCCAGCGATGTCCGCCGGACGGATTCCGGTATCGAGCTCAAGCCGGTGTACACCCCCGGTGATCTGCAGGGATGGGACCCGGCGCAGCAGCTGGGGTCCCCCGGGTCGTTCCCCTTCACCCGGGGGATCTACCCGACGATGTACCGGGGTCGGCCCTGGACCATCCGCCAGTACTCGGGCTTCGGCACCGCCGAGGCCACCAATGAGAGGTGGCGCCTGCTGCTGGCCGGCGGCGGCACCGGGCTGTCGTGCGCTTTCGACCTGCCCACCCAGATGGGGTACGACTCCGATCATCCCCGGGCGCTGGGAGAGGTCGGCAAGGTGGGTGTGGCCATCGACTCGATCGACGACATGCGGGTGCTGCTGTCGGGCCTGCCGCTCGAGCAGGTGACCACGTCCATGACGATCAACGCCACGGCCGCCATCCTGCTGCTGCTCTACCAGTTGGTGGCCGAGGAGCAGGGCGTGCCGGCGGCAAAGCTGGGCGGCACCATCCAGAACGACATCCTCAAGGAGTACGTGGCGCGGGGCACCTACATCTACCCGCCCCGCCAGTCCATGAGGCTGATCACCGACATCTTCGCCTACTGCCGGGAGAACCTGCCCAGCTGGAACACCATCTCCATATCCGGCTACCACATCAGGGAGGCGGGATCGACGGCGGTGCAGGAGATCGCCTTCACCCTGGCCAACGGCATCGCCTACGTCGACGCCGCGGTCAAGGCGGGCCTGCCGGTCGACGAGTTCGCCCCCCGCCTCAGCTTCTTCTGGAACGCCCACAACAACTTCTTCGAGGAGGTGGCCAAGTTCCGGGCCGCCAGGCGGATGTGGGCCCGGATCATGACCGAGCGCTTCGGGGCGAGGGAGGAGAAGAGCAAGCTTCTCCGCTTCCACACCCAGACCGGCGGATCGACCCTCACAGCGCAGCAGCCGGAGAACAACATCGTCCGGGTCACCCTCCAGTCCCTCGCCGCTGTCCTCGGCGGGACCCAGAGCCTGCACGCCAACGGCTTCGACGAGGCCCTCGGGCTGCCCACCGCCCGGGCGGCCACCATCGCCCTGCGGACCCAGCAGATCGTGGCCAACGAGTCGGGTGTGACCGATACCGCCGACCCGCTGGCCGGCTCGTACTTCGTCGAGTCCCTCACCGACGCGGTGGAGACCGAGGCGTGGGCCTACCTGGAGAAGATCGACGGGATGGGCGGCTCGGTGGCGGCCATCGAGGCCGGGTACATGCAGGACGAGATCGAGCAGGCGGCGTACTCCTACGCCAAGGAGGTGGACGCCGGCACCAAGGTCATCGTCGGCGTCAACAAGTTCGTCGACGAGGAACCGGGCTCCGCCGAGGTGTTCCCGATCGACCCTGCGCTGGAGCGCCACCAGGTGGAGCGGGTCCGGCGCACCCGGGCGGAGCGGGACCAGGCGGCGGTGGACGCCGCCCTGGCCGACGTGGCCTCTGCGGCGAGGGGGTCAGCCAACCTCCTGCCACCGATGAAGGAGGCCCTGCGCCGGCGGGCCACGCTAGGGGAGGTAAGTGACGTGTTGAGAGCCGAGTTCGGCGTGTTCCAGCCGAGCCGCTGAGGTGCCCGTGCGATTCGTGATCATCGGCGGGGGCCCGGCGGGTAACACCGCCGCCACCTACGCCGCCCGGCTGGGAGCCGACGTGACGGTCATCGAGCGCGACGTGGTGGGTGGGGCCGCCCACCTGTGGGACTGCATCCCCTCCAAGACCATGATCGCGACCGGCGGGGCCATGAGTTTCTCCCGGCGCATAGAGGGCATGGGACTGTCCCACCAGGACGCCAGCCTGGACATCGAGGCCCAGCGCCACCGGGTGGCCGAGATCGAGGAGCATCTGAACACCCAGGTCACCCGGCTGCTCACCAGCCAGGGGGTCCGCCTCATCAGGGGCACCGGCCGGCTGGTCGGGCCCCACCGGGTGGTGGCCACCAGCGACCAGGGAGAGGAGGAGATCCAGGCCGACGCCATCCTGGTCGCCACCGGTAGCCGGCCCCGGATCCCGGACTGGGCCGAGCCCGACGGTGAGCGGGTGCTGACCACCCGGCAGGCGTACCCGCCGCCGGCCATGCCGGACCACCTGATCGTGATCGGATCGGGTGTCACCGGTGTGGAGTTCGTGCACATGTTCAGCTCCTTCGGCGCCAAGGTGACGCTGATCGTGAGCCGGCAGCAGGTCCTGCCCAACAAGGACGCGGAGGTGGCCGCCGCCCTCGAGGAGGAGCTGCTGCGCCGGGGCGTGCGCCTGTTCAAGGGGGCCCGGGCCGAGGGCATCGACGTGGCCGACGGGGAGGTGGCCGTGCGCTGCGACGACGGCCGGATCGCCCGGGGCACCCACGCGCTGCTGGCCATCGGGTCGATCCCCAACAGCGACGGGCTGGGGCTGGAGCACGCAGGGGTCAAGACCGACTACGGCTTCATTCCGATCAACCACCACTGCCAGTCGAACGTGCCGCACATCTACGCCGCCGGGGATGTGTCCGGAAAGCTGCCGCTTTCGTCGGTGGCTTCGATGCAGGGCCGCAAGATCGCCGAGCACATCATGGGTATCCACACCCGCGAGCACCGCCACATCGACTACGAGAAGGCGGCCTCGGCCATCTTCACCGAACCCGAGATCGCCGACGTGGGGCTGGCCGAGGCCGAGGCCTTCGCCACCGGACGCAAGATCCGGGTGACGAAGGTGCCCTACGCGGCGG
>JAKAXG010000130.1 GCA_021827225.1 Actinomycetes bacterium
CAGCAGCTCCTTCATCCAGGCCTTGGACCCCTCCAGCCGGGACCCGTCGGCGCCGGGCCCGAACACCAGGCGCCCGGCGGCCCGCAACCGGTCGGCCAGCCCGTCCACCAGCGGGGCCTCCGGGCCGATCACGAACAGGTCGGCGGCCACCGCCTCGGGAGGGCCCGGCACGCAGTCGACACCGAGGGCGGCCATCCCGGCGTTGCCCGGGCAGACCACCACCTCGGAGGTGCGGGCCAGGGCGACCGCCAGGGCGTGCTCGCGCCCGCCCGAGCCGACTACGCAGACCTTCACCGGCGGGTACCGTTACGCGCCGGCGGCGATGGGAACGAACTGGTCCCGGCCGGGACCGACCCCGACCCGGGTGATGGGCACCCCGGTCTGGTCGGAGAGGAACTGCACGTAGTCCTTGGCGGCGGCGGGAAGATGGTGCAGCTCGGTCGCCGCCGAGGTGTCCTCCTGCCACCCGGGGAGCTCCTCGTAGATCGGCACGGCGTCGTGCAGGTCGCTCTGGTGGTAGGGCATGTGGTGGTAGCGGGTGTCCCCGCACTGGTACCCCACGCACACCTTGAGGGTGGGCAGGGTGTCGAGCACGTCCAGCTTGGTCAGGGCCACCTCGGTCAGCGAGTTCAGCCGGGCGGCCTGGCGGATCATCACCGCGTCGAACCAGCCGGTGCGCCGGCGGCGGCCGGTGTTGGTGCCGAACTCGCCTCCCCGCTCGACCAGCAGGTCGCCGACCTCGTCGGTCAGCTCGGTGGGGAACGGCCCCGAGCCCACCCGGGTGACGTAGGCCTTGGCGATGCCGAGTACCGAGGTGATGTCGCGCGGCCCGATCCCGGCACCCACGCAGGCGCCTCCGGCCACCGGGTTGGAGGACGTGACGAACGGGTACGTGCCGTGATCCAGGTCCAGGAAGGTGGCCTGCGCCCCCTCGAGCAGCACCCGCCGGCCGGCGGAGAGCGCCTCGTGCAGCACGCCCACGGAGTCCCCGATCATGGGGGCCAGCCGGGGGGCGAACTCGTCGAGGTAGCGGGTCGCGATCTGGTCGGCCGAGAGGGGCAGCCGGTTGTACACCTTGGCCAGGATGTGGTTCTTCTCCTTGAGGACCACCTCGAGCTTCTCGCGGAAGATCTTGGCGTCGAGGAGGTCCTGGATGCGGATCCCGACCCGGGCCGCCTTGTCGCTGTAGGCGGGACCGATCCCCCGCTTGGTGGTGCCCAGCTTGTTGCGCCCCAGGTGCCGCTCGGTCAGGGCGTCGAGCTCCTGGTGGTAGGGCATGATCAGGTGGGCGTTGCCGGAGACAACCAGCCGGGAGCAGTCGATTCCGAGCTCGGTCAGCTGGTCGATCTCGGCCAGCAGGACCCCGGGGTCCACCACCACCCCGTTGCCGATCACCGGAACCACGTGGTCGTAGAGGATGCCGCTCGGCAGCAACTGGAGAGCGAAGCGGCGGCCTTCGACCACGATGGTGTGGCCGGCGTTGTGGCCCCCCTGGTAGCGCACGACCAGGTCCATCTCCCGAGCCAGGAGGTCGGTCAGCTTGCCCTTACCCTCGTCGCCCCATTGGGTACCCACTACGACTGTGGCGCTCACCGTTACATCCTAACGGGCCCGCCGATCGGACCGCCCGGGGAGGGCCGGGCGGTCCGATCGGCTGCACGGCCCTGTCACCGCAGGACCAGGGCGTCCCTCGGCTCTTCCGCCAGGTCCGTCCCGGACAGGCCGGTGGACATGAGGACCGGTCCGGTGGTGCCCATGGGGGCGTCGACGGTGACGGTGTCACCCTCGCTGTAGCGGCCCTCCAGCAGGGCCAGTGCCAGCGGATCGCTGATCTCCCGCTGGATCAGCCGCTTGAGCGGCCGGGCCCCGAAGGCCGGGTCGTAGCCCTTTCGGGCCAACCACGCCTTGGCCTCGGCGGTGACGACCAGCGCCAGGCGCCGGTCGGCCAGCCTGCGCTCCAGCGACTTCAGCTGGATGTCCACCACCGCCTCCAGATCCTTCTCGCTGAGCGAGCGGAACCGGACGATCTCGTCGATCCGGTTGATGAACTCCGGCTTGAACGCCATGGCCAGATCCCCCTGGAAATTGGAGGTCATGATCACCACGGTGTTGGTGAAGTCCACGGTGCGGCCCTGGCCGTCGGTCAGGCGCCCGTCGTCGAGGACCTGCAGGAGGATGTTGAAGACATCCGGGTGGGCCTTCTCTATCTCGTCGAGCAGCAGCACGCTGTAGGGCCGGCGGCGGACGGCCTCGGTCAGCTGGCCGCCCTCGTCGTAGCCGACGTAGCCGGGAGGGGCGCCGACCAGGCGGGACACCGAGTGCTTCTCCATGTACTCGGACATGTCGATGCGCACCATGGACCGCTCGTCGTCGAAGAGGAACTCGGCCACGGCCCGGGCCAGCTCGGTCTTGCCCACCCCGGTCGGGCCGAGGAACAGGAAGCTGCCGATGGGCCGGTTGGGGTCGGACAGCCCGCTGCGGGACCGGCGGATGGCGTTGGCCACAGCCGACACCGCCACCTCCTGGCCCACCACCCGCTGGTGGAGCACCTCCTCCATGCGCACCAGCTTGGCCACCTCACCCTCGAGCAGCCGGGACACCGGGACGCCGGTCCACTTGGACACGACCTCGGCCACGTCCTCCTCGTCGACCTCCTGCTTGAGCATCTTGGGACCGTGCTGGGCCGCCGCCTGGCGGGCAGCCGCC
The DNA here is from genome assembly GCA_021827225.1 of Actinomycetes bacterium. The sequence goes on from JAKAXG010000130.1 coordinate 2,707, forward strand.
TCGTCGAGCTGGCGCTGCAACTCGGGGATGCGGCCGTACTGGATCTCCGACGCCTTGGCGTAGTCGCCGTCGCGCTGGTAGCGCTCAGCCTCCTCCTTGGCCGCCCCGAGCTGGTCCTGCAGGTCGGTGATGGCGTCGGCCGATTCCTTCTCCAGTTGCCACTGGGCGTTGAGGGCGTTGGCCTGCTCGTGCAGATTGGCCAGCTCCTCGTCGAGGCGGGCCAGGCGCTCCTTGGACGCCTCGTCTGTCTCTTTTTCCAGGGCCAGCCGCTCGATCTCGAGCTGGGCCATGCGCCGGTCGACGATGTCTATCTCGGTCGGCTTCGACTCCTTCTCGATGCGCAGCCGGCTGGCCGCCTCGTCGATCAGGTCGATGGCCTTGTCCGGCAGGAACCGGGCGGTGATGTAGCGGTCCGACAGCACCGCGGCGGCGACCAGGGCGGAGTCCTGGATGCTCACCCCGTGGTGGGTCTGGTAGCGCTCCTTGAGGCCGCGCAGGATGGCGATGGTGTCCTCGACGCTGGGCTGGCCCACCATGACCGGCTGGAAGCGGCGCTCCAGAGCCGGGTCCTTCTCCACGTGCTTGCGGTACTCGTCGAGGGTGGTGGCGCCTATCAGTCGCAGCTCGCCGCGGGCCAGCATGGGCTTGATCATGTTGCCCGCGTCCATCGAGCCCTCGGCCGCTCCGGCGCCGACGATGGTGTGGAGCTCGTCGATGAAGGTGATGATCTGGCCCTCCGACTCGGAGATCTCCTTCAGCACCGCCTTCAACCGTTCCTCGAACTCACCGCGGTACTTCGAGCCGGCCACCATCGAACCCAGGTCCAGGGCCACGACCCGCTTTCCCTTCAGGCTCTCGGGCACGTCGTCGGCGACGATGCGGTTGGCCAGGCCCTCCACGATGGCGGTCTTGCCGACTCCCGGCTCGCCGATCAGGACCGGGTTGTTCTTGGTCCGGCGGGACAGCACCTGTATGACGCGGCGGATCTCCTCGTCCCGGCCGATGACCGGGTCCAGCTTGCCGCTGCGGGCGTCGCCGGTCAGGTCCCTCCCGTACTTCTCGAGGGCCTGGAACTGCTCCTCGGGGTTCTGGCTGGTCACCCGGTGACCGGAGCGGACCTCGCGCAGCGCTGACAGCAGATCCTGGCGGGCCACCCCGACCCGGTCGGCCATGGCCAGCAGCAGGGTCTCGACCGACAGGTACTCGTCGCCCAGCTCCCGGCGCTCGTCGTCGGCCTTGTTGAGCACCTCGTTCGCCGCCCGGCCCAGCCCCGGCTCGCCCCCGCCGTAGGAGCGGGGCAGCTTGGCGAGGGCCTCGTCGTTGCGGTTGCGCACGGTGAGCGGGGCCGCGCCCACCCGTTCCAGGATGGGCAGGGTGATGGTGTCGGACTGGCCGAGCATGGCGGCCAGCAGGTGCTCGGGAGCGACCTCGGGGTTGTTGCGGGCGGCGGCCAGGTCGGCCGCGGCCCGGTAGGCCTCCTGGGTCTTCTGGGTCCAGCGGTTGGGATCAAGCGCCATGGTTCCTCCTATGCGGCGCATTCCAATAAGACGTCAGTGACCGAGTCACTACCGTAAGGCCGGTCACCGCGGCCTCTGCCACCTCTCGGGCAGGTTCCGCACCGGGACCAGGTCCCGGCGGTAGTGGCGGTGGGTCCGCTCGACCTCCTCAACGGCCTGCCGGCGGACCCGTTCGATCTCGGAGGCGGCCGCCCGGCGGACCGAGTCCAGCTCGGCCCTCAGGCGGTTCAGCTCCGCTTCGAGCTCCATGACCCGGCGCACGCCCTCCAGGTTGATCCCGGCGTTGGTGAGGTCCTGGATACGCCGCAGCTGGGCTATGTCGGCCTCGCTGTAGCGGCGGCTGCCGCCGACCGTGCGGGCCGGGTCGAGCAGCCCCTTGCGCTCATAGATGCGCAGGGTCTGGGGGTGGACACCGGCCAGTTCGGCGGCCACCGATATGACGTAGACGGCCTGCCTGGCCCGGCTGTCGGCTTCCATCACGGTTCACCCCACAGCCCGGCCCGCAGCTCCTCGCCCTTCATGAGGTCGCCGAGGGCGGCCACCGCCTTCTGCTCCTCCTCGCTCAGCCGCTCCGGTACGACCACCTCGACGGTCACGAGGAGATCGCCGGTGCCGGCGGCGGCGGGAACGCCCCGGCCCCTCACCCGGAAGGTGCGGCCCGAGCGGGACCCGGCCGGCACCTTGAGGGTGACCGCCTTGTCCAGCGTGGGGACCGTGACGGTGGTCCCGAGCGCCGCCTCGGCGAAGGTTATCGGCACCGTAAGTGTCAGATCGCGGCCCTTGCGGCCGAAGACGGGATGGGGGTCCACGTGGACGACCACGTACAGGTTGCCGGCCGGTCCGCCGGCACGGCCGGCGCCGCCGCGGCCCTTGACCCGGATGCGCTGGCCGTCCTCCACCCCGGCCGGGATGCGGACCTTCACCTGGCGGGCGGCGTACTCGACGCCGGAGCCGTGGCAGGTCGGGCAGGGGGTCTCCACCCGGAACCCGGACCCGCTGCAGGCCTGGCAGGGCTGGCTGAAGGAGAACAGCCCCTGGTTGTCCTGGACCACACCACGGCCGCCGCACACCGGGCAAACGGTGGGGGCGGTGCCAGGGGCGGCGCCGTTGCCGTGGCAGGTGTGGCAGGTCACCTCGGAGGTGACGTTGACCGTGGTGGTCAGGCCGTGGACGGCGTCGAGGAAAGAGAGGTGGAGGGTGGTCTCCAGGTCGGCGCCCCGGGAGGCGCCGGTTGCGCCGCCGGGCCGGCCGCCGGCGGTCCCACCGGCCCGGCCGCCCCGTCCCCGGCTGAAGATGTTGCCGAGCAGGTCGCCGAGATCGTCCACCCGGAAGTTCCCGGTGAACCCGCCGGGACGGCCGGCCCCGCCGCCCATGTTGGCGAACGGGTTGCCGGCCGCGCCCATGCGGCGGACCTCGTCGTACTCCTTGCGCCTGGCCTCGTCGCCGAGCACCTCGTAGGCGGCCGATATCTCCTTGAACCGGTCCTCGGAGCCCGGGTTGGCATCAGGGTGATACTGCTTGGCCAGCTTGCGGTAGGCCTTGCCGATCTCCTTGTGATCAGCGTTCTCGGCGACCCCCAACACCTTGTAGTAGTCCTTCTCGAACCACTCACGCTGGGGTGCCATCCACTCACCCCCTTACTTTCACCATGGCGGCTCGCAGCACCCGGCCCCGCCAGCGGTAGCCGGCGCGCATGACCTCGGCCACCTCCTGGGTGGGGCCGTCGCCCGGTTCGTGGGCCACCGCATCGTGATGGGTGGGGTCGAAGGGATCGCCGGCGTTGTCGATGCGCTCCAGCCCCTCCCGCTCCAGTGCGGCGAACAGGGCGCCGGCCATCTGCTTGACGTCCTCCCCGCCCCCGTGGGTCAGGGCCAGGTCGGCGGTGTCGAGCACCGGAAGCAGCTTCTCCACCAGCGACTCCGCGGCACGGTCCCGGAGCTCCTCCTGCTGTTTGGCCACCCGCTTCTTGTAGTTCTCGAAGTCGGCCTGCAGGTGCTGGAGGGCGTCCCGGTAGTCGTCGCGCTCGCGGGCCACCACGGCCACGGCGGCGGCCACAGGGTCGCCCGCCAGGTCGGCGTCGCCGGGCGCTTCCCTCACGTCAGCCGCCGGCACGCCCGCCTGCTCGGCGAACACCTCCTCCGCGACTCCTACCTGCTCCTCAGCGAGCTCGGAGTCGGGCACACCGGGGTCGCCTTCGTAGCGACCGGAGCTCATGACTGCTGACCGCCCTCGTCCACGATCTCGGCGTCGACGACCTCGTCGTCGGCCGGGCCTCCGGTGGAGGCGTCGGCCGGGCCCTCACCGGTCGCTCCGGTGGAGGGGCCGGCCGCGGCAGCCTGCTCGTAGAGCTGCTTGCCGAGCTCCTGGACCTCGACGGCCAGCTTCTCGGTGGCCGACTTGATGGCCTCCAGGTCACTGCCCCCGAGCGCCTCCTTGAGGCCCGACAGGTCGGCCTCGACCTTGGACTTCTGGTCGCCGCTGAAGCTCGAGGCCTGGTCCTTCAGCATCTTCTCCGTCTGGTAGACGAGGCTGTCGGCGTTGTTGCGGATCTCCGCCTCCTCGCGCCGGCGCTTGTCGTCGGCGGCGTGGGCCTCGGCGTCTTTGACCATGCGGTCGATGTCGTCCTTGTTGAGCGAGGACTGACCGGTGATGGTCATCGACTGCTCCTTGCCGGTGGCCCGGTCCTTGGCCGAAACGTGCACGATGCCGTTGGCGTCGATGTCGAAGGTGACCTCGATCTGCGGCACGCCGCGGGGGGCCGGCGGCAGGTCCACGAGCTGGAACTTGCCGAGCGTCTTGTTGTACATCGCCATCTCCCGCTCGCCCTGAAGCACGTGGATCTCCACGGAGGGCTGGCCGTCCTCGGCGGTGGTGAACACCTCCGAGCGCTTGGTCGGGATGGTGGTGTTGCGCTCGATCAGCTTGGTCATCACACCGCCCTTGGTCTCGATACCGAGAGACAGCGGGGTGACGTCGAGCAGCAGGACGTCCTTGACCTCACCCTTCAGCACGCCGGCCTGGATGGCGGCGCCCACGGCGACGACCTCGTCGGGGTTGACACCCTTGTGGGGCTCGGAGCCGGTCATGGTCTGGACCAGTTCCTGGATGGCCGGCATCCGGGTCGAGCCGCCCACCAGGACCACATGGTTGATCTGGGACTTGGTGAGCCCGGCGTCGCTGATGGCCTGCTCGAAGGGGCCGCGGCAGGCCTCCACCAGGTCGGAGGTCATCTCCTGGAACTTGGCCCGGGTCAGCTTGACGTCGAGGTGCTTGGGACCGGTGTCGGTGGCGGTGATGAACGGCAGGTTGATGGTGGTCTCCTGCACCGACGACAACTCGATCTTGGCCTTCTCGGCGGCCTCCTTGAGCCGCTGCAGGGCCATCTTGTCGGCCGACAGGTCCACGCCCTCGGTGTCCTTGAACGTCTTGACCAGCCAGTCGATGACCCGCTGGTCCCAGTCGTCACCACCGAGGTGGGTGTTACCGGAGGTGGACTTCACCTGGAAGATGCCCTCGGAGATCTCGAGCACCGATACGTCGAAGGTTCCGCCGCCCAGGTCGAACACCAGGACGGTCTGCTCCTCCTCCTTGTCCAGGCCGTAGGCCAGGGCCGCCGCGGTGGGCTCGTTGATGATCCGCAGCACCTCCAGACCGGCGATCTGGCCGGCCTCCTTGGTGGCGGTGCGCTGGGCGTCATCGAAGTACGCCGGCACGGTGATGACGGCCTGGGTGACCGTGTCGCCGAGGTAGCTCTCGGCGTCCCTCTTCAGCTTCATGAGGATCCGGGCGGAGATCTCCTGGGCGTTGTACTTCTTGGCGTCGATGTCGATGTGCCAGGAGTTGTCACCCATGTGGCGCTTCACCGAGCGGATGGTGCGGTCCGGGTTGGTGATGGCCTGACGCTTGGCCACCTCACCGACGAGGACCTCGTCGGACTTGGAGAAGCCCACGACCGACGGGGTGGTGCGGGCTCCCTCCGCGTTCGGGATGACGATCGGCTCGCCAGCCTCCAGGACGCTGACGACCGAGTTGGTGGTGCCGAGGTCGATACCGACGGCCTTGGGCATGGCTTGCCTCCATGATGACTAGAGAACTGTTACGGGTCAGTGTAGCGAAGTTGAGTCCAATGGACTAAAGAAATCTTTTCAACTTGATGCAACCAGGCAAAGGGTACCCTGCGGTGGTGCGAACCCTCGTCCTGGTAAGGCACGGCCAGAGCCAGTGGAACCTGGAGAACCGCTTCACCGGCTGGTGGGACGTGCCCCTGTCCGAGCAGGGCAAAGAGGAGGCCCGGTCGGCCGGCGCCCTCATCGCGTCGGACGGCCTGGTAGTGGACGTGGCCCACACCTCGGTGCTGACCAGGGCCATCAGCACGCTGAACCTGGCCCTGGAGGAGATGGGCCAGCAGTGGGTACCGGTCCACAAGCACTGGCGGCTCAACGAGCGCCACTACGGGGGGCTCACCGGCCTGGACAAGGCCGAGACCAAGGAGCGCTACGGCGAGGAGCAGTTCATGAAGTGGCGGCGCAGCTTCGACGTGCCGCCGCCGCCCATGGAGGCGGGCCACAAGTTCGACATCCGCTCCGACGCCCGCTACCGGACCGTGCCGGCCGACATCGTGCCCGCCACCGAGTGCCTGGCCGACGTGGTGGTGCGGATGCTGCCCTACTGGTACGACCGCATCGCCCCCGAGGTGCTGGCCGGACGGACCGTCCTGGTATCCGCCCACGGCAACAGCCTGCGGGCCCTGATCAAGCACCTGGAGCGCATCTCCGACGCCGACATCACCGGCCTCGAGATCCCCACCGGGGTCCCGATGGTCTACGAGCTCGACGGGGACCTGCGGGTGGCGTCCAAGCGCCAGCTGGGAGATCCCGAAGCCATCGCCGCCG
>JAKAXG010000131.1 GCA_021827225.1 Actinomycetes bacterium
GTCCGGGGTGCCCGGCCGGGCCCGGACCGTGCTCGAGGTGCTCACCCTGAACCCGCTGCCGACGCTCCTCCTGCCCGCCGGGCCCCGACCCGGGGGCCGGCGGGGGGCCGGGACCGCCCGGGCCTCGCGGTCGTCGACCGCCTGACCCGTCGTCTAGTTGCTGGCCGCCGACGCCGCCTTGCGGCGGTCACCGCCGGCGGACACCGCGGCGTAGACCCGCTCGTAGCCCGACACCATGGATTCGCCCGAGAACCGGTCCTGCACCACCTGCCGGCACGCCCGCGGGTCGATGTCGCCCGCCGCCTCCACGGCCGCCACCATCTGCTGGTCGGTATGGCACAAGAAGCCGGTGACCCCGTCGCTGATCACCTCCGGTGCCGCCCCCAGCGGCCGGGCGATCACCGGGGTGCCGCAGGCCATCGCCTCGGTCATGACCAGACCGAACGGTTCGGGCCAGGCGATGGGGAACAGCATGGCCCGGGCCTGTCCGATCAGCCGGACCTTCACCGCCTGCGGCGGCTGGTCGACCACCTCGATGTCCGGTCCGATGAGGGGAGCCACCACGTCGTCCCAGTAGCGCACCTCGGCCGGTTCGCTGCGCTTGACGATCATCTTCAGCGGCAGCCCCGCCCGGCGCGCCACCTCGATGGCCACCTCGGGGCGTTTCTCCGGGCTGGTCCGCCCGACGAACACCAAGAAGTCCTCCTTGCGCAGCGTCAGCGGATGGAGACCCATGTCTATGCCGTTGTGGACCACGCCGGCGTAGCGCACGTGCGGATTGGCGGCCCGCTGGGCGTGGCTGATCGCCACCAGGGCCACCCTGTCGTCGAGCAGTCGGTACAGGCGCCGGGACTGGTCCGTCCACGGGCCGTGGAGGGTGTGCACGACCGGGGTGCCCCCGGCCAGCATCCCCCCGATGGCGGCACCGACGCCGGAGTGGTCGTGGATCACGTCGAACTGGTCGGCGATCCGGTACAGGGCGAGGGCGTGGCACAGCTCGTCGGTGAACGAGGAGGGGTCACCCAGCAACGGGGCCGTCTCGAGCGGCGTCACGATCCGGGCGTTGGCCACCGAGCCGGCGGCGGCCACCAGCGTCACGTCGTGGCCGCGCTCGGCGAGACCGGCGGCCAGCACCGCGATCACCCGTTCGATCCCGCCGTAGCCCGAAGGGGGCACCGGGAAGTAGGGAGGGGCGATCAGGGCCACCCGCAGCGCTCGGCGGGGGGGCAGGCCTCTCGCCGGGGACGGAGGGCGGCTCATGGGGTTCCTCGCTTTCCAGGCTCCGGCCCAGCGTCGCCGAGACGGCGGCACGCTCAACAGGGTCCTTGGTCCCACCGCCGGCCGGCGCCCGAGGCCGCTCCGGCGCCTCCGGCGCCTGCCGGGTCTCCGGCGCCTCCGGCGCCTGCCGGGTCTCCGGCGCCGGACGGGAGGGGCCAACTGCCGCCCGGCGGCCCGACCGTCACCGGCGGGCCGGCCCCGACGCTGACCCGGACCGGTCCGTCGCAGGCCAGGGTGACCCGCCGGTGGTCGGCCCGGACCTCGACCGCCACGCCCCGGAACGAGAAGCGCATGGTCAGCGCCGACCATTCGCCCGGCAGCCGGGGATCGACGGTCAGCATCCCCGACTCCGCCCTCAGCCCCAGGAACCCGTAGGCCAGCGCCTGCCAGACCCCGCCCATGGTGGCCAGGTGCAGGCCGCCGGTGGTGGTGCCGGTCACGTCGTCGAGGTCCAGCCGGGCGGCCAGCCGGTACATCCTCAGCGCCTCCTCCGGCCGGCCCGCCCTCGCCAGCAGCGAGGCGTGGATCGCCGGTGACAGGGAGCTGCCGTGGGCGGTGCGCGGCCCGTAGAAGTCCAGCGTGGGGCCGAGCGAGCCGTCCGGGACCTCGCCGGGCAGCATGTGGTGGAGCATGAGCACGTCGGCCTGTTTGATCAGCTGTGACCCGGCCACCCGCTTCGGCGGGATGACCATGTCGACGGCCACCGGCGGCTCGGCGATCTCCCGCACCTCGAGCCGCTCCAGGCCGTAGTAGCCGGCGAACTGCTCGAAGGTCCGCCGTCCCGGGTCCCACCCGTCCACCAGGCCCTCGGCCAGCTGCAGCCACCTGTCCGCCTCCCGCCCTTCAGGAGAGCCGGGGGGCTGGCCCCCGGCCAGCAGCCCGGCGGCGGCGCGCAGGTTCCACCGGGCCATGACGTTGGTGAACGCGTTGTCGTCCACTACCTCGTGGTATTCGTCGGGTCCCATCACACCGTAGATGTGGCCCCGGCCCGTGCGGTCCACCCGGATCCGGCTCGCCCAGTAGCGGGCCGTTTCGATCATCAGTTCCCGGCCCGGGCCGTCGCGGAGGAACGACCGGTCACCCGTCCAGTCGGCGTACAGCCAGGCCGACCAGGCCACGTCGGCGACGACGTGGACCTCGTGCCGTCCGGTGCGGATGGGCACCACCTCCCCGTCCCGGCCGCGCACCCACCGGGGGGTGACGTCGGTCCCGTCGCCGGCGCTCTCCCACGGGAAGCGGGCTCCCTGCCGCCCGGCGGACCGGGCCCGGTTCCTGGCCTCCGGCAGGCGCCTCAGCCGGTACTCGAGCATCGACCGGGCGGCGGCCGGCCGGATGGCGGCCAGCGCCGGCAGGACGAACACGTCGGCGTCCCAGAAGACGTGCCCGGCGTAGGCCTCACCGGTCAGGCCTCTCGGTCCCACCGCGCTCTCGCCCGAGTCGGCGGCCGTTCCCAGCAGGTGGAACACCGCGAAGCGGGCCGCCAACTCGTCGGAGGGCGATCCGTCGATCCATACCCCGGCGTGCCGCCACCGGGCCGCCATCGCGCGGCGCTGCGCCGCCAGCAGGTTGTCGAAGCCGGCGGCCTCGGCTGCGGCCAGCCGCCTCACCGCCTCCGGCCCGGGGCCGTCCCCGCCGGCGGCCCACCCGGCCAGCCGCTCGAGGCCGGTCCAGCCCCGGCCCGATGTCCCCACGTCCCGGGCCGCCACCGCTATGCGGGCCTGCCCCGGCTGGCCGGTGGTGGCCAGCTCCCCGCCTTCGATGCGCTCGGCCACGAAACCGCACCCGCCCCGCGGCGGCCGCAGCAGTGGCCGGTCGGGCCCCGGCGGGGACAGGAGGTCACCGCCGGCCTCCATCCGCAGGGCCAGGGCGTGGGGATCGGCCATCGACAGGAACCGCAGCGAGGTGATCCCCGTCCCGCCCACCGGGCGGCGCCAGAGCACCCCCGACCGCAGGTCCACCACCCGTTCCTCCGGGCCCGGCTCCTGCCGGCCGGCGCCGGCGGGGCCCCCGACGTCCACTTCGGCCCAGACCGGGCCGGGTAGCAGCCGGCTGTCGGCGTCGTAGACGCCGGCCACCACGAACAGTGGGGAGCTGCGCGGGCCGCCCTCCTCGAGCGCCGCCCGCACACCGGCGTGCCCGTTGGCCAGGGACCCGAGCGACTCGGCCAGCCGCTCGGTGCCCTTCGCGCCGGGGAGCGTCACGGTCCAGCGCGGGTCGCGGTCCACGTGGGGTACCCGGCGCTGGCGGCGTCTCTCGATCTGGGCGTCGAGGACCTCGTCCACGGCGGGCGTGGCCTTGGCGTCGGCGGCCGGGTCGGGGTCCCCGCCGCCGGCCGTCCCGGTCCGCCATACGGCCACCCGGGTCAGGGCGTCGAGATCCGGAAGGGGGGCGGTGCCGCCGGCGAGGAGCAGGATCAGCTCGCCGGTGATGCCCAGGTCGCGAAGCGCCGCCAGGGCCGGCCCCAGCTGCTCCTCGTCGGCCCGGCCGATCTCGACGACCCGGGCGCCGGCCTCGCCCAGGGCCCGCAGCCGGCCGGCCACGGCTTCAGCGCCGACCCCGCCCGGGCCGGTGCCTGTCCCGGTCTCGACGACGAAGGCGTCGAAGGTCCGGTCCGGAGCGGAGAACCCCGCCCCGGCGTCAGTGGTGCTCGTAGTGGCGGACCGAAGCGTCCGGCCCCGGGAAGAACAGCCCCTCGTGGCCGCTGTCCCCCCACCGTACGAGGTAGGGCGGCTCCCCGTTGGCGCCTCTCACCTCGAGGATCTCGCAGTCCCGGTCCGGCTCGCCCACGTGGTGCCCTCTGATGACGATGCGGTCACCCACTTTGGCCTGCATGGCTACCTCCAGAGATACGAACCTGTGCCGATCGTGGCGGGGGAGCCCACCCGCCGGATAGGGCCCTTCGACAGGTACCACCACCGGCGGCGCCGGTGGAGTCTGTTTTCAGGGCTAGTGCCGTAAACCGACTTTCGGCCCTGTCGGAGGTCGCCGGCGCGCCGGTAGCGTCCGTGAATCCCCGGACGGCTCGGCGCTGCCGAGCGTGCGCCACAAGGAGACGGCCCCTTGACTGACCGCCAGACCCACTCCGGACCCGGCCCCCGCCGCCCCGACGGCACCGTCGAACTGGTGATAGAGCTGCGGCGGGCCAGCCGGCGCGCCGAGGCCCTGCTGCAGGACGCCATGGACAGCGGCGGGGGTGACCTGGTGCTGCGCCTGGACGAGGCCAGCCAGGGCCTGCACCGGGCGCTGGTGGCCCTCGAAAGCTGAGGCGTGGCCCCGCCGTCTTTCGGGTATTTAGTCTGAAGACGGTGAGGGAAGGTGGTTGATGTTCGAGGCTGACAACATCCGGGACTGGCGGCAGCACGACGTCGTCGACCCCGACGGCAACAGGATCGGGGAGCTGGAGTCCGTGTACGTGGACACCGCCACGGATATGCCCGCCTTCGCCTCTCTGCGCATCGGGATCATCGGCCGGCACCGCCTGACGTTCGTTCCGCTCGACCGGGCCACCGTGGGGCCGTCCTACGTGCGGGTCGCCTATCCGAAGAAGCTGGTGAAGGACGCCCCGACGATCGATACGGACGGCGAGTTGGCGGCCGCCGACGAGCCGACGCTGTTCCAGCACTACGGGCTGGACTACCAGCCGGGCGCGGCGGGCGAGCGACGCCTGGCCCGTCGCTGAGGAGGCCGCGTGGCTCTGTTCCTGCTCTTCATCCTGGCCGCCGTGGCCCTGGGCATCATCGGCGTGGTGGTCAAGGGGCTGATCTACCTGCTCGTCATCGGGATCGTGGTGTTCCTGCTGGACTTCGTCTTCCTCGGCGCGTTCCTGAGGAACCGCCGGCGCCGACCGGTCCGCTGAGGGACCGTCCCCCGGCGGGCCGTCGCCGGGGGACCCACCAGCCCGGTGCAGATCAGTCGGCGACCGGTTCGGCGCCCGGCGTCATCCCCGACATGCTGGCCGCCGCCGTGGCCACGTCGGTGGGGTAGTAACGCAGCCCCCTCAGCAGCACCAGGCCGCTGGCGAGCAGCGGCAGCAGCATGATCAGGAACGTGTAGCGCAACCCCTGCCCGGTGCCGCGCAGCAGGTCCGACAGCCCCCCGAAGGTGACGGGGGCCACCGACTGGGCGCCCGCCCGGAGCAGGGTGCGGATCCCCTCGGCCCGCCCCCACAGCAGCGGCGGCATGATGTCGAGGCGGGCCGCGTCGAGGGTGGGGTTCTGGGCGGTCAGGCAGAACGCCGCCGCGGCGATGTAGGGCAGGGCGGTCATCGGGCCGTGGGTGAGCAGCGGGGGTATGAACAGAAGCGCCGTCCCGGTGGCGGCCAGGCCGGCTACCAGCATCCGGCCGTTGATCCGGCCGCGCCGCACCAGGGCGTCACCGGACAGCCCGCCGAGGAGCACGCCCAGCACCGCTCCTGCGCCGACCACCAGCATGAGCAGGTTGGCCAGCACCGTGCCCACCCCGTACTGGTGGCTGACGAACTCCAGGCCGAAGGTCTGGACGCCGGTCATGAAGAAGTAGGCGCAGGCGCTGGAGACGATCAGCACCACGTTGGTCCGCACCCGCAGCACGTAGCGGGTGGCGGAGACGATGCCCATCCGGCGGGGATCGGTGCGCAGCACCGATCTGGGGTCGGGAGCCACCCCCCGGTCCAGCGCCGCCCGCTGGGTCTCGGTCATCCGGGGGCCGTTCGGGACCCCCGCCGGGTCGTCGAGGGAAGCCGACTCGTGGCTCCCCGACCCGCCCCGGGCCGGCTCCGGCAGCCGGCGCATCTGCCAGGCGAGGAAGAACGCCGGGAAGGCCAGCACCAGGAACGCCGCCCGCCACGAGATGGCGGCCACGTCACCGGTGATGAAGAACCCGACGCCCGCCCCGAGCAGCTCGCCGGCCAGGATGTAGCCGTAGATCCGGCCCCGCTCGTCGCCGGCGAAGTAGTCACCGACCAGCGACGCCACCGCCGGTCCGGCCACGGCGGTGACGAAGCCGAGGAACAACCGGACCAGGAGCAGATGCCCGAACGTCCCGACCGCCGCGCTGGCCACCATGGCCACCCCCCAGAGCACGATCGTGACGGTGAGGAGCGTGATACGCCGCACCTTGTCCACCAGCATCCCGAACGGGACGCTGGCGACCGCCCCCACGCCGGCCGACACCGACACCAGCAGGCCCACGTCGGCGTTGCTGATGTGCAGACCGTGGCGCAGCTCGGTGGCCGACGCCCCCACCGTGGAGGCGTCGGCGCTGCTGAGGGCCAGCACCGCGGCCAGCACGATGATCACCTGGGCGCGCTCGTGCCCGCCGAAGATCTCGTCCAGCTTGCCGCGGGTGCGCCGCAGCGCCTCGCCGGCGGCAGCACCGGCCCGCCCGGCCCGCCCCGCCGGACCGCCCGCCGGCCGGGGCCGCCCTCCGGGAGACCCGTACCCGCCGGTGTGGATGCCTCCGTGCTCAGGGAACGCCCGGCTCACGGCAGAGCTTTCGCGACGGGGTGTCCGGACACGGGGACAGTCTGCCGCCCGCCGGGCGTCTCCGGACACCGCCGGACCCACCGGTGCCGGCGCCGCCCCACCCGGTCGGGGTGGTGGGCGCCCGCCTGACGGGGGCGACGGTTCAGGCCCCGACGGCCCGGTCCGAGTCGTCGAAGTTGAGCCTGTCCCAGCGGGCCGCCGGCAGTACCTGGATGGCGAAGGGGAACAGGTCGTCGTCCTCGGTCTCGGCGTGAACCGTCAGCTCCAGCAGCAGCGCCCGCAGCTCGGCCGGCCGGGTGGCCAGTCCCGGCTGGCGCAGCGCCGGCCGGAAGCGGCGGTGGTCACCCACCAGGCGCTCCACCTCCTCCGTGGCCTCTCCCGCCGCCCGCAGCTGGGCGAACAACCCGGCCTCCTCGGCCTCGCTGTGGCGGGCGAACCGGTCGGCCACGTCGGCCAGCATGCGCTCGGCGTTTCCGGTGTCGCCGCGCTCCACGGCCCCGATGATCCGGTACGCCAGGTCGGAGATGTCGGCGTGGTCCGCCATCAGCTCCTCGATCACCGGCTCGGCCTCGCAGCCGCAGTATGAGCACATCGTCCTGCCTCCAGGGCCACCCGACGGTTCGGACCCTTCGCCCATTCGAGCACGGTCCGGGTGCCGGACGGCAGGGACTTAAGTCCCTCGGCGCCAGCCGCTCAGTAGGAGCCGGCGAACCTCTGGTCGGACGCCCACAGGCGCAGCTTGTCGATGGTCCTGCTCAACAGGCGTGAGATGTGCATCTGGCTGACCCCGATCTCCTCGGCGACCTGCCGTTGTGTCCAACCGTCGAAGTAGAGACGGCGCAGGAGCACCCGTTCCCGCGGGGCCAGGCGGGGCATGAGCAGCTGCAGGTCCCGCTGCTCGAGCACCAGGTCGAAGGACTGGTCCACGACCGGCACGTCCCGGCCGGCGTCGCCGTCGCGAAGCCCCACGTCGAGAGACTCCGGCCAGTAGTTCTCACCGGCCTCCATGGCCTCGAGCACCATCTCCTCGGTGATGCCGATCCGCCCGGCGATCTGGGGGATGGTCGGCGAGCACGACAGCTCGTGGGAGAGCGATTCCCGGGCGTCCTTGATGGCGAGGTAGGTCTCCTGCACCGATCGGGGCACCCGCATCATCCAGGTCTTGTCCCGGAAGTGCCGCTTCAGCTCGCCGAGGATGGTGGCGGTGGCGAAGGTCGAGAAGGAGATGTTGCGGCTGCGGTCGTAGCGGCTGGCCGCCTTGACCAGCGCCAGCAGCGCGACCTGATCCAGGTCCTGGCGGCTCTCGCCGTGCCCGGAGAAGCGGCGGGCCAGGGAGCGGGCCAGGTTGGCATGGCTGGTGACCAGATCCGACTGGACCTGCCTGTCCGCCAGGGTCAGGCCCTCGACGTCGTCGCCGGGACCGCCCGATTGTCGGCCCCGGCCACCGCCGGCGGCCAGCTTCTCGTACAGGCGGCCCTGCCCGTCCACCGGGCGGAGACCTTTTTCCTGTACGTCGCGACCGTCCGGATCGACGAGCATGAGCCGGCCACCCGGTCGCAGCAGGTCGGCCGCCCGGGCCACCTCGTCGCCGTCGCCGGTCTCGCGGAGCAGGACCAGGTCCACCGGGCGGCGTGGCTCGGCCAGCACGATGGTGCTGGAGATGCGCTCGTCCACCTCCCATCCCTGCTCACAGCGCCGGAACAGGCCGGAGCGGTTGCCCGGCGGCAGGGCCCGGATCTGCGCTCTCGAGAAGTACACCGGTCCCGGGGCGCCCGACGCGAACGCCTGCAGGGATGGCCGGCCGGGATCCCGGCGGCACTGGTAGGCGGCCGAGACGGCCACCGCGTCGGCCACCTCGCCGGCCGCCCACACCCGGGCGTGACCGTCGGCCCGCTCCGCATCCCGGAGGGCCGGCACCACCTGCTCGTTCAGGATTTCCCAATCGCGGAAAAGGACTGAGGGATCGTGGGACACTGCGAACTCCTGGCACATCAGGGCGACTCGCCGAGGACCGCCTGACCGGTTGAGCTCCGCAGTGGTCTCTACGGATGGGCCAGGCGCAAGCACCGGCCCCTCAGAACCGCGGATTCCCGGAGGACCCTGGGTCCCTGAGACCCGCGTTACCCACGGTAATACCCCGGAAGTGGCCGCGCCCGGCGGGGGTGCTTCAACGGTCGGGGTGCAGGCCCGAGACGATGTCGGCGGCGATGTCGCGCAGCTTCCGGTTGGTGCGCTGTGACGCCCGGCGCAGGATGTCGAAGGCCTGCTCGGCGGTGACCGCCTGGCGGGCCATCAGGACCCCCTGGGCCTGGCCGA
>JAKAXG010000132.1 GCA_021827225.1 Actinomycetes bacterium
TTCCGATCTGGTGGTGGAGAACGCCATCCGCCACGGCCTGGAACCGGCCGGCCACGGCCACCTGCGCATCGACATCAGCGACGCCGACTCCGACGCCTGCATCACCGTCGAGGACGACGGGGCCGGGGCCGAGCCGCGGCGCCTCCAGAGGGCGCTGTCGGGCAGTACCGAATCGGTGGGACTGCGCAACGTGGACGAGCGGCTGCGGGCGACCTTCGGGGAGAACCACGGCCTACTGGTCGAGACGGCCCCGGGGGCGGGGACCAAGGTGTCGTTCAGCGTGCCCAAGTTCCACTTCGCGGCCGGGGTCCGGGCCGGGTGAGGACGGCTCCGGTGTCGCTGCTCTCCGCCCTGGCCGTCGACGACGAGCTGCCGGCGCTCGACGAGCTGGAGTACCTCCTGCGGGCGTCCGGCCTGGTCGGTGAGGTGGTGGCGGTGCGCGACGCCACCGAGGCGCTGCGCCAGCTGAGGGACCGCTCCTTCGACGTGGTGGTCCTCGACATCGCCATGCCCGGCTTCGGTGGCATGGAGCTGGCCAGCGTGCTGGCCCAGTTCTCCGAGCCTCCGGCCATCGTGTTCGTCACCGCCCACGAGGAGCACGCCCTCGAGGCGTTCGACGTCGGGGCCGCCGGGTACCTGCTCAAGCCGCTCGACGAGCAGCGCCTCCAGCAGGTGCTGCGACGGCTCGGGCCTCCGGGCGCCGGCCGGGACGGCCCGGGCGCCGGCGAGTCCCTGGACGTGGTGGCGGTGGACGCGCCGGGGCGGACCGTGATGGTGGGCCGGGAGGAGGTGGCGTGGGTGGAGTCGGCCGGCGACTACGTCCGGCTCCACACCTTCGACGGCCGCTCCCTGCTGGTCCGCCTGGCTCTGGCCCGGCTGGAGGAGGCCTGGGTGCCGGAGGGCTTCGCCCGCATCCACCGCCAGTACCTCGTGTGCCTGAGGGCGGTGCGGGAGATGCGCAGCGAGGGACCGCAGATGTTCGTGCAGGTGCTCCCCGGCACCGAGCTGCCCGTCAGCCGCCGTCACGTGCGGGAGCTGCGGGACCGCCTGGTGCGCCACGCCCGGGGGTCCCGGTGAGGGAGGCCGGCGGGGTGGATGCCCCCGGCGGGGAGGTGGGCGACGGCGGGGAGGGCGTCGCCGGCGGCGAGGCCGGCCTCAGGGATGTACCCCGGCCGGCGGCCCGGGTGGTCAGTGGCCGGCGGGTGGCCGTGCGCGCCGCTCCGCGCCGGCCGTCGTCGGCCCGGTCGCTGCCGGTGCCGGACGACCTGTACCACGCCGACAGCTACGGCGAGACGCTGCTGCGGTCCCTCATGCGGGCCCAGCTGGGCGTCACCCTGGGGGTCCTGCTGCCGGCCGCCGCGGTGGTCGCCACCTATCCCCTGCTGTCGGTACTGGTCCCCAGCCTGCGGGGAGTCAGCGTCGGGCCGGTGCCGCTGTCGGTGCTGATCCTGGGGTTCGGGATCTACCCGCCCCTGGTGATACTGGCCTTCGCCTACGTGAGACGGGCCCGCCGGGTGGAGGAGCGCTTCGTCGGCCTCCTGAGGGACGAGTGACCGCGTGGCCGGGAGCCGGGACATCGCCTGTTCGGGCATATGGTGCTCTCACAGTGCCCTCGAGTGCAGTGGAACCGGCGGGCGGCGCCGGTGAGTGACCTGGGGCCGCTCACCGACTACGGGGCGGTGGTCGGCGTGATCCTGGTGGCCGCGGCCACCATCACGGTGGGATCGCGGGGGGTGCGGATCTCCCGTACCCCGGCCGACTTCCTGGTCGCCGCCCGGCAGGTTCCGGCCTCGCTGAACGCGTCGGCCATCTCCGGCGAGTACCTCTCGGCGGCGTCGTTTCTCGGTATCGCCGGGCTGGCCCTGGCCGACGGGGTCGGGGCGCTGTGGTACGCCGTGGGCTACGCCGCCGGATACCTGGTGCTGCTGGCCACCGTCGCGGCGCCGTTGCGCCGGTTCGGCGCCTACACCATCCCCGACTTCGCCGAGGGCCGGCTGGACTCGCCGCTCCTGCGCCGGGTGGCCACCGTGCTGGTGGTGTTCATCTGCGCCTTCTACCTGCTGCCCCAGATGGAGGGGGCCGGCGTCACTCTGCAGGTCGCCTTCGGCAGCCCCTACGGGGTCGGGGTGATCGTCCTCGGTGTCATCGTGACCGCGACCATCGCCGGTGGCGGGATGAAGGGCATCACCTTCGTCCAGTCCTTCCAGTTCTGGGTGAAGCTCATCGCCATCGCGGTGCCGGCGGTGGCGCTGCTGGCCTTCTTCCACCACCCACCTGTGGGCCGGCTGGACGGGCCGGCCCCGCCGGTGTTCCCCCGGCTCACGGCGGTGCGGTTCCCGGCCGCTGAGACCATCGTCGTCAAGGTCCCGACCGAGGTCACCGGCCATGGCTCGGTGGACGGCGCCCCGGTGTCCCGGCAGCTGCTCAGCCCCGGCCGGCACCGCATCGGCGCGGGCACGACGCTCGACTTCCCCGCCGGCTCCCCGAGCCCGGCCCTGCAGTCCACCCCCCTGCTCACCGGTACGCAGTGGACCTCGCCGCTGGTCCGCCTGCACGGACGCTCGACCCATCCGCTGGCGGCGACCTACGGCGTGATCCTGGCGACGTTTCTCGGAGCCCTCGGGCTCCCCCACATACTGGTGCGGTTCTACACCAACCCTGACGGGCAGACGGCCCGGCGCACCACCGCCTTCGTGGTCCTGCTGCTGTCGTGCTTCTACATCTGGCCGGCCGTGTTCGCCCTGCTGGGCCGGCTGGAGGCGCCAGGGCTGTACCTCTCGGGCCGGACCGACACGGTGGTGCTGGCCCTCCCCCACCTGGCCGCCGCCGGGGCGGCCCAGCGGGTCCTGTCCGCCCTGGTCGCCGGCGGGGCGTTCGCCGCTTTCCTCTCTACCTCGTCGGGCCTGCTGATCGCCATGGCCGGGGCCCTGTCGCACGACATCATGAACAAGGGGGTGCGGGCCTTCCGCTGGTCCGCCGTGGGCGCCGGCACGGTGATCACGGCGGCCGGGCTGGCGGTGGCCGGCACGTCGATCAACGTGCTGGTCGGCTGGGCGTTCGCGGTGGCCGCCTCGTCGTTCTGCCCGCTGCTGGTGCTCGGGATCTGGTGGCCCCGCCTGACCTGGCCGGGCGCGCTCACCGGGCTGGTCCTCGGGGGCGGGGCGTCGTCGGTCGCGGTGGTGGCCTCCCTCGCCGGGGCGGGGAGCAGCGGGTGGGGGGCGGTTCTGCTCGGGGTGCCGGCCATCTGGACCGTGCCGCTGTCGTTCGCCGCCATGATCACGGTGTCGCTGCTGACCCGGTCGTTCGTGCCGGCGGACGTGATGCAGAAGCTTCTGACCCTGCACCTCCCCGAGGGGGTCCGCCGGCGCTCCGTCCCGGCCCGGTTCTGACCGGGACGGAGCGGCAGGGTCTCTAGCCGACCGGGTGCAGGGCGGCTTCCACCTCGGCATCGTCGAGGCGTCGGAACGCCCGCCGGCCGTTGGTGCGGGCCAGGACGGCCACCTCGAGGTCGGAGGCCACGGGCTCACGGTCACCGAGAAGGGCCCGGGCGGCCCGGCGCACGACCTCGTCGAGGGGCCAGTCCGTCGAGAACCCCTCCTCCAGGCGGGCGGAGATGGACTCGGCCTCTCCGCCGAGAACGGTGTAGCGGTCCTCGTCCACGACCGAGCCGTCGTAGAGGATGTGGAACAGCTGGTCGGTTCCCGGCTGAGGTCCCACCTCGGCGACCAGGATCTCCACCTCCAGCGGCTTCAGTTCGTGGGTGAAGACGTTGCCCATGTACTGGGCGTAGAGGTTGGCGAGTGACCGGGCGTCGACGTCCTCCCGGCTGAACTGGTAGCCCTTCACGTCGGCGTGCTGGACCCCGGCCCGGCGCAGGGAGTCGAACTCGTTGTACCGGCCGACCCCGGCGAAGGCGATCCGGTCGTAGATCTCGCTGACCTTGTGGAGGCTCTTCGACTGGTTCTCGGCGCA
The DNA here is from genome assembly GCA_021827225.1 of Actinomycetes bacterium. Next base: position 3,973 of record JAKAXG010000132.1, read on the forward strand.
GATGACGATGCCGTCGGTGTACACCGCGGCGACCAGCGGACGGCCCCGGGCGATGTTCTTCCGGGCGAAGTCCGCCTTGTCCTTCATGAACTGCTCTGGCGCTACATAGAAGGGCATGCTCATCGGGTCAGCGCCTTTCGTGCCGGTGCCTGCACCGAGATCGCAACCGCTCCGCCGCCCCGGATCATGAGATGCTCTCCCCGCTGCTCACCACCGCGGCGAACCGCTCCGCCACCTCCTGTGACTCCAGGTACCCGAAGCCGGTCGCCGTGATGGTGGCCACGCTCGGGTAGATGCCGCGGACGGCGTCCGGCCCGCCGGTGGCCGAGTCCTCGTCGGCGGCGTTCCAGAGGGCCCGCACCGCCAGCTCCACCGCCTCGTCGCGGGGCAGATCGGGCCGCCAGCCCAGCTTCACCGTGGTGCGGGCGTCCCGGCCGCCGGAGCCGTCGGCGTGGAAGTCGGTCTCCTCGTAGCGGCCCCCGGTGGGATCGTAGGAATAGATGCGGCCCACCCCGCGGCGCAGGTCGTACCCGGCGAAGAGCGGGACGACCACGAAGCCCTGCATGGCCATGGCCAGGTTGGAGCGGACCATCTGGGACAGCTGGTTGGCCTTGCCTTCCAGGCTGAGAGCCGCTCCTTCCACCTTCTCGTAGTGCTCCAGCTGCAGCTGGAAGAGCTTGACCATCTCCATGGCCGGTCCGGCCGCCCCGGCGATGGCGACGCCGCTGTGGCGGTCCGCCGGGTGGACCTTGTCCATGGCCCGGTGGGCGATCGACGACCCGGCGGTGGCCCGCCGGTCGCCGGCCATCACCACCCCGTCGGCGTACCTCAGGGCCACGATGGTGGTGCCGTGGCGGATCTCGAACGGCGGGTTGGCGCCAGTCGCGGCGGCGAGAGGGGCGAAGGGATCGAGCCCGACCCGACGCAGCACGTCGGTGAAGCTCGGCCCCGGCGCCTCCGTCGGGTCGAACATGGGGAGACTCATAGGTTGGGGCACCCTACCGGGCGCAACGGCTACTGCCCGCCCTTTTGGACATAGCTGCGGACGAACTCCTCCGCGTTCTCCTCGAGGACCTCGTCGATCTCGTCCAGCAGGTCGTCGAGCTCGGCCTTGAGCTCCTCGCCCTTCTTGCTGCTGGTCGGAACCTCCTCGACGGCGGCCTCTTCGCCTCGGGCCGGTGCCGACTTCTTTATCTGTTCTCGTTCTGCCATTTGACTGTGCCTCTTCCTTTACGAGCCCAGACGCTCGAGCAGCTCGGCTGGACTGGACACGCTACTCAGCAATTCTTCGACATGAGCACGGGTCCCTCTTAGCGGCTCCATCATCGGCACCCGGCGCAGGGGGTCCCCTCCGAGGTCGAAAACCAGGGAGTCCCAGTTGGCGGCGGCGATGGACGAAGCCCACCGCTGGAGGCACTTGCCCCGGAAGTAGGCCCGCGTGCTCTCGGGCGGTTCGGTGACGGCCCGCCGGACCTCCCCGGGGTCCAACAGGCGCTCCATGCCCAGCCGGGCGTAGAGGGAGCGGGCCGGGTTGACATCGTGGTACTGCAGATCCATGGCGGCCAGCTTGTGGTCCTGCCAGCTCAGGTCGTGACGTTCCCTGTAGGCGCTGATCAACCGGTACTTGGCTACCCAGTCGAGTTGGTTGGCGAGGGACATAGGGTCGGATTCGAGGGCGCCCAGAGTGGCCTCCCAGCGCCTGAGCAGGTCATACCCCACCTGCTCCCCCCCGATCGCCTCGAAGCCCACATCCTCGGTGTACTTCTTGGCCAGATCGAGGTGCTCCCACTGGATCTCGAGGGCGGTCATGGTCCGGCCGTCGGCCATCTCCAGGGGCCGGGACAGGCTCAGGTCGTACGACACCCGCCGCATGGCGGCCACCGGCGCCTGCATGGCGAAATCCCGGTTGGCCCGGGCGAACCAGTCGTCCTCGATCATGGCCAGCACCAGGGCGGTGGTACCCACCTTCAGGAAGCCGGCGACCTCCGACATGTTGGCGTCGCCGACGATGACGTGAAGGCGGCGGTACTTGTGGGCGTCACAGTGGGGCTCATCGCGGGTGTTGACTATGGGCCGCTTCAGGGTCGTTTCGAGGCCGACCTCCTCCTCGAAGAAGTCGGCTCGCTGCGTGAGCTGGAACTCCACGTCGGGATGGCCGGCCGAGGTGTCCTCGCACCCCACCTTCCCGGCGCCGGTGTAGATCTGGCGGGACACGAAGTGGGGCATCACGTTGGTGACGATCCGCGAGAAAGGAACCGACCTGTCCATCAGGTAGTTCTCGTGGGTCCCGTAGGAGTTGCCCTTGCCGTCGGAGTTGTTCTTGAGCACCACCAGGCTCTGGCCGGGCGGCAGGGCCCGGCTGGCCGCCTCTATCGAGTCCGCCAGGATCAGCTCCCCGGCCTTGTCATAGAGGATGACCTCGTAGACATTGGAGCACTCCGGGGTGGAGTACTCCGGGTGGGCGTGGTCCACGTAGTAGCGGGCACCGTTGGTGAGCACGGCGTTCACCAGGTGGGTCTCCACCTCGGGGGGCATGGACCCCTCCCGGGCGAATCCCCGGGCATCCCGGCCCGGGGACTCGTCTTCGAAATCCCACCCCACCCGCCTGTTCAGCTCGGCGACATAGGCGTTGATCAGGGTGGAGGAGGCCGCGATGGGGTTCGGGTCGGCCGATCCCCTGATGATGATCCCGTACTCGGTCTCCATACCGAGCACCTTCACGATGGCCACTGTGTGCTCCGTATCTCGCCCTCGTCGACGTCGTGGTCAGGGTGTGCCGGGTGGCCGCCCGGGCCGGCGACTCCGCCTGACGGCGGCTTCTTGGCCTCGGGCGGCATCGGCAGCACAATCGGACCTTAGCGAGTGCCGGGCCTCTACTGGCCCTATAGGTCGGTCAGGGCTAGAGATACTGCCCGGTGGCCACCCGCTCGATGGACCTCCCGCCGGTGGTCTCCTCGCCCTGGGCCATGATCGTGCGGATGTAGACGATCCTCTCCCCCTTCTTGCCGGAGATCTTGGCCCAGTCGTCGGGATTGGTGGTGTTGGGCAGGTCCTCGTGCTCCTTGTACTCCTGGCGGATGGAGTCGAGGAGGTCCTGGGTGCGGATCCCGCGGCTGTCGCCGGCGATCACCCGCTTGATGGCCAGCTTCTTGGCCCGTCGCACGATGTTCTCGATCATGGCCCCGGACGAGAAGTCCTTGTAGTACATGATCTCCTTGTCGCCGTTCTGGTAGGTGACCTCGAGGAACTGGTTGCTCTCGTCGTCGCGGTACATCTCGGCGACGGTCCGCTCGATCATGGACTGCACCGCCTTGTCCCGGTCCCCGCCGCCCAGCTCCGCCACCTCGGTGGCGTCCAGGGGCAGGTCGGTGGTCAGGTAGCGGGCGAAGATCTGGGCCGCCGCGTCCTTGTCGGGGCGCTCGATCTTGATCTTCACGTCCAGCCGGCCGGGGCGCAGGATGGCCGGGTCGATCAGGTCCTCCCGGTTCGAGGCGCCGATGACGATGACGTTGCGGAGAGTCTCCACCCCGTCGATCTCGGCCAGCAGCTGCGGCACGATGGTCGATTCCATGTCGGAGCTGATGCCGGTGCCCCGGGTCCGGAACAGCGAGTCCATCTCGTCGAAGAAGACGATGACCGGCACGCCCTCCTCGCTCTTCTCCCTGGCCCGCTGGAACACCAGCCGGATCTGGCGCTCGGTCTCGCCGACGTACTTGTTGAGCAGCTCCGGTCCCTTGATGTTGAGGAAGTAGCTGCGGGCCGCCTTGTCGCCGGTGGCCTCTGACACCTTCTTGGCCAGCGAGTTGGCCACCGCCTTGGCGATGAGGGTCTTACCGCATCCGGGGGGCCCGTAGAGCAGGATCCCCTTGGGAGCCGGGAGCTTGTGCTCGACGAAGAGGTCACGGTGCAGGAACGGCAACTCGACGGCGTCGGTGATGGCCTCGATCTGGCTGTCGAGGCCGCCGACGTCGGCGTAGGAGATGTCTGGCACCTCCTCGAGGACCAGCTCCTCCACCTCCGGCCGGGGCAGCTTCTCCAGCAGCAGGCCGGTGCGGGAGTCCATCAGCAGGGAGTCACCGGCGCGTAGCCGCACGTCAACCAGGCTGTCAGCCATCTCCACGACCCGCTCCTCGTCGGCCCGGCCGACTATCACCGCCCGGCCGTCGTCGAGGACCTCCTTCAGGGTCACGATCTCGCCGGACTTCTCGCCGGAGCGGGCCAGCACCACGTTGAGCGACTCGTTGAGCACGACCTCGGCCCCCCGGCGCAGCTCCGAGGCGTCGTCGGCCAGCTCGGGATGGAGGGCCACCCGCATCTTGCGCCCACCGGAGAAGACGTCGACGGTCCCGTCGTCGTTGCGACCGAGGAAGGTCCCGTACGCCGAGGGCGGCTGGGTCAGCTTGTCGACCTCCTCCCGCAGGGCGGCGATGTGCTCGCGCGCCTCGCGCAGGGTGAAGGTGAGCCGCTCGTTCTGGGAGATGGCCTGCTGGAGCTGCCCCTTGGTCTCGAGCAGCTTCTCCTCGAGGGTGCGGACCCTCTTCGGCCCCTCCTGCATGCGGCGCCGCAGTGCCACCAGCTCGTCCTCTAGAGCACGGGCGTGCTCGCGCAGCTCAGCCAGCTGGGAAAGGTCGTCGCGGTCGCTCGGATCGCCATCGAAAGGAGAGTCGCTCAACGGGCACCTCGCAGGGTCGTCTGGCCGCCGCTGGAGCGGGGACCATCTGGCTGGAACTTACCCCCTACCCAGCCGTAGGTGCAGGCCAATACGTCACGGTTCGAAGGTCGATTTTCACAGCGCCCGACGCGAAAATTGACACGTATTCGCGGCCGTCGGTACCGTCGAACGATAAATTGACCGCGTGCCTCGGAGGGACTCCGGGGCCCGGTTTCCCCCGGAAACTGTCGTTTACTCTCGAAGCGAGGCGAGTCACCGCGATGAAGGTTTGGATCGACCAGGATCTCTGCACCGGAGACGGTCTCTGCGAGGAGATCGCCCCTGCAGTCTTCACGCTGCTCGACGACGGGCTCTCCTATGTCAAGGAGGGCGACAAG